>CAMPCK010000108.1 GCA_946645735.1 uncultured Clostridia bacterium | reverse complement strand
CTGCGCACATAACGGGAGGTCTCATGGGAACGCTGAAGTTTGCTCCCATGTTGTTTTCCTTGGGTGCAAGGCCGGGATCATCAAGGATCTTTGAAAGGCCTTCTGCCACAAGATTCTGGGACAGTTCTCCGAGGATCGGGAAATATTCCTTGCCGGCACAGTCAATGCCAAGCTCCCTTACCATTCCTTCGATAAAGCCGTCCAGTTCTTCAACGATAATTACCTTCTCTCTTCTCTTGGTGAACTCCAGAAGAAGTTCTTCTGATACAGGCCAGACAAGGCCCAGCTTAAGTATATCGAAACGGTGGCCTGTGACTTCCTTTACATACTGATAGGAGGTTGAATCAGTAATGATGGCTATGTCCTTATTGATTCCCCTGTCTATGCGGTTAAGGTTTGTATGCTTTGAAAGGTTCTTAAGGTCTCTCGTCCTCTGCTCCACCCGGGGATGGCGTTTCCTGGCCTGGGCGGGCATCATGATATATTTGTCCCCGTCCTTCACATAGGGCTTCTCTTCAGGTACGATCCTCTCCTCAGGTTCAACCACGCTCTGGGAGTGGGATACTCTTGTGCACATCTTCAGAAGTACGGGCGTATCATACTTTTCGGAGATCTCATAGGCTTCCTTTATGAAGTCTATGGCTTCCTGTGAGTCCGACGGTTCCACCATGGGTATCTTTGCTGCCCTTGCATAATGTCTGGAATCCTGTTCGTTCTGCGAGCTGTGCATGCCAGGATCATCGGCGACCCCGATGATCATTCCGCCGTTCACTCCTGTGTAGGATATGGTGAACAGCGGGTCGGCAGCCACGTTGAGTCCGACATGCTTCATTCCGCAGAAGGTCCTCTGCCCCGTGAGGCAGGCTCCGAAAGCAGATTCCATGGCCACCTTCTCATTGGGGGCCCATTCAGCATATATCTCATCATACTTTGCAGCGAATTCCGTGATCTCCGTCGATGGAGTTCCGGGATAACTGGAAACGAAGGTGCATCCTGCTTCATATAAGCCTCTTGCACAGGCTTCATTTCCCAACATGAGTTTTTTCATAACAATGCTCTCCTGATAATCTTTTAATGGTTTATGACATGGTCTGGGCTTCAACAATGTTTGTTGAGCAGTATTTCTGTCTGAGAGCGGGCTTCTCTATCTTGCCCGTGGCATTTCTGGGAACCTTATCAAAAATAATCTTTTTGGGTCTCTTGTATCTGGGTAGAGTCATGCAGAACTCATTGATCTCTTCCTCTGTTGCCGTCTCACCCTCCTTGAGGTCGATGATGGCTGCACAGATCTCTCCCAGTCTGTCATCGGGAAGTCCGATGACTGCCACATCCTTGATCTTGTTATTGGCGCTTAAGAAATCTTCGATCTGAACAGGATAGATATTCTCTCCTCCTGATATTACCACATCTTTCTTGCGGTCTACAAGATAAATAAAGCCATCTTCCATTTTGGCCATATCTCCGGTCCAGAGCCAGTCTCCGTGAAGAACCTCTTCGCTGGCCTCTCTGTTCTTGTAGTATTCAAGCATTACGCCGTCACCCTTAACAGCCAGCTCGCCCACTTCTCCTTCAGGAACTTCTTCTCCCTTTTCATCTATGATCTTGCATTCCCAGCCGTAGCCCGGAACACCGATAGCTCCCACATGGTCCACGTTCTCGACTCCGAGATGCACGCATCCGGGTCCAAGGGACTCTGAAAGTCCGTAGTTCGTATCGTACTGATGATGAGGGAATATCTTGAGCCATCTCTGTACCAGTGAATGAGGAACGGGCTGAGCTCCTATATGCATGAGTCTCCACTGATCGAGGAGGTAATCATTGAGATCCACCTTTCCGGATTCGATGGCCATGAGCATGTCCTGTGCCCAGGGAACGAGAAGCCATACTATGGTGCATTTCTCTTCCGTGATGACCCTTAAGATCCATTCAGGCTT
Source organism: uncultured Clostridia bacterium (assembly GCA_946645735.1). The sequence continues at coordinate 2,593 of CAMPCK010000108.1, read as the reverse complement.
GATTCCTCTTAAGATTACTGCCTTGCTTCCTGATATAAGGGATCCGAACCAGTGCATCTTGGCTCCTGTATGATACAGAGGAGGCATGCAGAGGAATACGTCATCTCTGGTCTGTCCGTGATGCTTCTGTTCAACTATGCAGGAGTTCACAAGGGCCTTGTGATTGTGAAGGATGGCCTTGGGGAATCCTGTGGTTCCGGATGAAAAGTAAATAGCTGCGTGATCCTCGGGTTCATTGAGAACAGGAGGTGCGTCCTTTGAGCAGTAGTTCACCAGCTGATTGTAGCTCTCTGCCCAGGAAGGCATATCCTTTCCCACAAAGAAGAAGTATTTTACTTCTCTTAAGTTGGGAAGAACGGGTTCGATACGTTCAGTAAATTCAGGTCCGAAAACCAGCACCTCTATATCCGCAAGATCCAGGCAGTACTCAATCTCATCCGATGAATATCTGAAATTGAGAGGAACAGCTATGGCTCCGCTCTTGAGAATACCGAAATATATGGGAAGCCATTCAAGGCAGTTCATCATGAGTATTCCTACCTTCTGTCCCTTTTTGATCCCTCTCGAAAGAAGAAGATTGGCAAAACGGTTGGCACGCTTGTCAAACTGTCCCCAGGTTATCTCCCTTCTGTAAGGAGTATCCTTGGCAGTTTCACCCAGAAGACTCAGGTCTCTCCAGGTAACCGCATTGTCCCTCTCTTCAGAAGGATTAATCTCAACTAAAGCTGTCTCATCAGGCCAGAGCCTGGCATTTCTTTCCAAAAAGTCTGTAATAACCATAGCATTATCCTCTTGATTTAAAGTTAAAATAAAAAACCCGGCTGTTGCCAGCCGAGTATTATTGTAACACATAAAACAAAAAATACAATAGTTTTGAGTTAAATTTTCAGAAAATTCTGAAATATTTTAAATATTCCCCTTTTTCAATTATTTTCAAGGAGTTTTGAGGCTTCCAGCATAATGGCGCATTCCATTCTTTTCTTGAAGAGAACGCAGCCTTTCTCGTATATGCCTCTTACGCTTCCCGATGCATGGTAAGCGTTGGCAGCGCAGCCTCCTGAGCAGTAGAGCTTGGCCCAGCAGTCTCTGCACTCTTCTCTTGAATAGACGTTGCAGGCCTTGAACTCGTCTCTGGTTTCAGTATTGGTAACGCCCTTCCAGATGTCTCCAAGCCTGAACTTCTCGTCGCCTACAAACTGATGACAGGGATAAAGGTCTCCCCAGGGAGTTACTGCCATATATTCCGTTCCGGATCCGCAGCCAGATATCCTCTTATAGATGCAGGGACCTCCCTTAAGGTCTATCATATAGTGATAGAAGGTGAAGGGCTTTCCTTCCCTGTGTCTCTCAAGCATGAGTTCAGCCAGTTTCTCATACTGATCGCAGACGATGGCTATATCCTCTTCAGTAAGGGCTGAAGGATCTGTATCCTTGCATACTACGGGTTCCATGCTGAGTTCATCGAATCCCAGGTCCAGCATTACCTTGATATCTTCAAGGAAATCCGGATTGGCATGGGTGAAGGTTCCTCTCATATAGTAGTTCTTTCCGCCCCTGCTCTTTACCAGTTCCTGGAACTTGGGAACTATCCTGTCCCAGCTTCCTCTTCCCTCGTAATCAACTCTGAACCTGTCGTGGATCTCTTTTCTTCCGTCGAGGCTCAGGACCACGTTGGACATTTCCTTATTTGAAAAGTCGATAACGTCATCGTCGATGAGCATTCCGTTGGTTGTAAGGGTGAATCTGAAGTTCTTCTTATGCTCCTTCTCGATGGATCTTGCATAGAGAACCAGATCTTTCACCACCTGCCAGTTCATGAGGGGCTCGCCTCCGAAGAAGTCGACTTCAAGATTTCTTCTGGTTCCGGAGTTCTCAATAAGGAAATCCAGAGCGCGCTTACCGGTTTCGAAGCTCATGAGGGCTCTCTCACCGGAATACTTTCCCTGACTTGCGAAGCAGTATTCACAGTTGAGATTGCAGCTGTGAGCCACGTGAAGGCAGAGAGCCTTTACGATTCCCTCGGATCTTTCCTTGAGTTCATTGCTTAAGGGTTCATAGGTATCCTCTGTGAAGAGGGTTCCGCTATTTTTGAGTTCCGTCACCTGTTCCCAGCAGTCCTCAATGTCTTTCCTTGAAACGCTGCCGTCTTTACCGTATTTATTAAAGAGTTCTTCTGTGATATCCTCCTTATTTCCATTCTCATACATGGAAATCAAGTCATAGCAGATATCGTCCACTGCATGGACACTGCCTGAATATACGTCTATAACGATGTTCAGGCCGCCCAGCTTATACTGATGTATCATGATTATACCTTTCCAAGAAAAAACCGCCTTAGAGGCGGTATTCTGTTTTATTCAGCCTTTCTGTCTGCGTTTTCGCACTCCTGGTTTGCGATACCGCAGCTGGTCTTGCAAGCTGACTGACAAGATGTCTGGCATTCTCCGCATCCGCCGTTCTTTGCGCTTTCGCAAAGGTTCTTCTCTGTTAATGTTCTGATGTGTTCCATTTTCTTTTCTCCTATACTACAAAAAATAGATGGTGCCCAGTTCCGGAATCGAACCAGAGACACGGGGATTTTCAGTCCCCTGCT
>CAMPCK010000107.1 GCA_946645735.1 uncultured Clostridia bacterium | reverse complement strand
TACCAGAATCAGTACTGAAGTATTGAAGTTGAACTTGATGGGAAGAAGTGTCGAATAGTTAAGTCCGAAGAGAGCTCCTCCCATACCTGCAAGAGCAGCGGATACTGTGAATGCCATAAGTTTGTATCTCATGACGTTGAGTCCGATGGACTCAGCTGCGATACGGTTGTCACGGCAGGCCATGATCGCTCTTCCCTGTCTTGAGTTCATAATATTCTGAACTATGAAAAGGGTTATGAGTACAAGTATGAAACCTGCTGTAAACGTGGATATACGCTGTACAGCCGTAGCGCCCATAGGTCCGTTAAGGAGCATTCTTCCGCTTTCTTCAAGTCCCAGCTCGGGGTTGGTTCTTAAGTGGAAGCCATGGCTGTCCACGCCTGCATAAACGATGTTCATTATGTTCTTGATGATCTCACCAAAGGCAAGGGTAACGATAGCCAGGTAGTCGCCTCTGAGTCTCAGTACAGGGATGCCGATGAGGAAACCGAGAACACCTGCCACGATTGCACCGCAGACAACTGCAGCTGCAAGCCTTGCAGCATCGGGAAGTCCGGATGCCTCAAGCATTCCGGAAATAACGATTCCTGTGAAGGCTCCTGCAGACATAAAGCCCGCATGACCCAGGGACAGTTCTCCTGAGATACCTACTACCAGGTTAAGGGACACGGCCATGATAATATATGCGCAAATGGGAACCAGCTGTCCCTGAAGGGAACTGGATACTGCACCCATGCCGTTGAGCACGGTTACCACGACAAAGGCTATGATTACTATGCCGTAAGATATTATTGAATTCTTTGTGTAAGGCGAAAGTTTGCCGTTCTTTATTTTCATATTCACGTCCTTCACCTACACTTTCTCTGTTATCTTCTTTCCGAGAAGTCCTGTGGGCTTCACGAGAAGAACTATGATAAGCACTCCGAATACGATGGCGTCAGATAATTCCGATGATATATACGCTCTTCCGAAGATCTCAATGATACCGATAAGAATGCCTCCGAGCATGGCTCCGGGGATGGAACCGATACCGCCGAATACCGCAGCTGTGAATGCCTTGATACCGGGCATGGCACCTGTGGTGGGCATGAGAGCAGGATATGAAGAGCAAAGCAAAACGCCCGCTATGGCTGCCAGAGCAGAACCGATAGCAAAGGTCATTGATATTGTCGAGTTTACGTTGATTCCCATGAGCTGGGCTGCGCCGTTATCTTCAGAAACGGCACGCATGGCCTTGCCGACCTTGGTGCGTCCCGTGAAGAGCGTCATGCCGATCATGATAATGATGGCTGCCACCAGTGTGAACAGAGCTTCCCAGGTTACGGTGAGCTCTCCTCCAAAGAGGGAGATGCTGGAACCGAAGCTGCTGAAAACAGACGTGAATACTTTGGGAGCGCTCCCCCAGATTATGAGGGCAGCGTTCTGCAGGAAGTATGACACGCCGATAGCCGTGATGAGAACTGCAAGCGATCCGGTGCCTCTTAAAGGTCTGTATGCCAGACCTTCGATAAGGATACCGAGGGCTGTGCATACGATCATGGCCAGGATCACAGACACCCATGCGGGCAGGTTAAGATAGGAGGTCGCGCAAAACGATATGTACGCACCTACCATGATAACGTCGCCGTGGGCGAAGTTCAGCATTTTGGATATGCCGTATACCATTGTATAGCCTAAGGCGATGATAGCGTAAACGCTTCCAAGGCTCAGGCCGTTTATCAGATTCGTTAAGAATATCATATCTAATCCTCAAATCGGGGCGCCGCCAAAGCAGCGCCCCTCAGATAAATTTTTTGTTTTAACGATTTATCAGTCGTCTTTATTTGTCTACGTAGATTCCGCCTTCGATGACGCAGACTACAGGAGTCTTGTTGACTTCGCCCTTGTCGTTCCAGGTCATGCCTGTTCCGGTAAGTCCGTCATATGTGAAGCCGCCTGTGAACTGTCCGATCATGGCGTCGCAGATCTCTTCGTTAGCCTGATCAGGTGTAAGTCCTGCTGCCTTGAATGCATCATAGAGTGCATAGATAGCGTCATAACCGTCAGCTGCGAACTGGTTGGGAACTTCGTTGTATGCTGCCTGATATTTTTCAACGAAGGAAGCAACGTTCTCATCTGTTGACCACGGGTTGAAAGGAGTCATGAGCATAACGCCCTCAGCAAGTGCTGTGTCGAAACCTTCCATATCAAGGATACCGTCCATACCGTCTACTCCGAAGAATGTAGGTGCATAGTTCATATCCTTAGCCTGTTTCATGATAACTGATGCAGGTGTGTAGTAAATAGGAAGGAATACTACTTCTGCTCCTGCGGACTTGCAGGATGTAAGCTGTGCGCTGTAGTCAGCGTTGGTATCATCGGGATAGGTCTCTGCTGCAACGATCTCGCCGCCCTTGCCTTCGAATTCTGTCTTGAATGTATTGAAGATACCTGTTGAGTAAGGATCGGAGTTGTTGTAGATAACGCCTACCTTCTTGCCGGCCATGTTCTCTGCGATGTATTCAGCTGCCTTGACTCCCTGGTTGGGGTCTGTGAAGCAAACCTGGAATACGTTGTCCTTACCTGCGGTAACGTCAGCGGATGAAGCGGAAGGAGTAAGTTCGAATACTCTGTCTTCAAATGTGATAGCTGATGTAGCGATGCAGGATCCGGTGGTAACTGTTCCCATCATGATCTGAATGCCCCAGTCTTTAAGCTTGTTGTAAGCGTTTACAGCCTTTTCACCGTCAGCTTCGTCGTCTTCCATCTTGAATTCGATCTGAAGGTCGGGGTTGGCTTCGTTGATCTCAGCAACTGCGATCTCAGCGCCCTGCTTAACAGCTGTGCCGTAGATGGAAGCTCCGCCTGTTAAAGGACCGGAACAACCGATCTTGATAGTTGCTGCGCCTTCTGCTGCGCCGCTGTCACTTGAACCGCTGTCGCTTGAACCGCCGCAGGCTGCGAAGGTGAATACCATTGCCAGTGCCAGTGCAATGACCATAAACTTCTTGAAATAACTGTTCTTCTTCATTTCTTTCTTTCCTCCTAAAGAATTGATCTGAAACCTTTCATCACTTGTCAGCCCTCAGAAGCCAAAAGTAAAAGCCCGGGGCGCATGCCACAGGCTTCGAAAGTTCTTAGTATTCGTAAACAGGTCATTCTTTCTGAACTCTTATCTTCGCCCGCAGCTCAATATTCATCATTTATTAGCAGTACATCGACTGCGATAATAATGACGCTGATAATGATCAAGCTGAGAACTATAACCGAGTTCATTAATAATACCTCCCATTTACAAGATGGGTCTATATTATCACCTATTCATCATAATGTCAACGGTTTTTTGTAATTAAATCACAATTTTTCGTCAAAATTTGTGATTGTTAAACAAAATTTAAGTTTTTTTGCCCTCCTTTAGCCATAAAACCATATCTGACTCGGAAATGATGGGTATACCGAGTTCTTTGGCCTTCTTATTTTTGCCTGAATTCGAGGTCAGGTCGTTGTTTATGAGGTATGAAGTCTTGGCTGAAACTGATCCTGCAACCTTTCCTCCGTTTGCTTCGATCTCAGCTTTAAGGGCGTCTCTGTTGGGATAGGTCTCAAGACTTCCGGTTATTACGAAGGTCATGTCCTTAAGGAGCTCACCTGCCTCTTCGAAGGCGGTGTCCAGCTCCACCTCTGAGAGGAGATCGTCCACCATGGCGGCGTTCTTTTCGTCGGCGAAGAAGTTCACGTAAGCTTCCGCCATGACCGAGCCTATGCCTTCTATGGTCACCAGCTCGTCTGCCTCAAGGCTTCTTATCTTTTCCCAGTCATTTCTGCAGTAATTGCATACGAGGCCGGCGTTGGCCCTTCCAAAATTGGGGATGCCCAGCGAATAAAGGAACGCCTGGGGAGTGACCTTTCTGGCCTTCTCAACCGCATCGCATAAATTCCTGAATGACAGCTCGCCGAAACCTTCCATCACGACTATCTCATCGTGATGTTCATCTATTCTGAATATATCCGCAAATTCTCTTATAAGGCCTCTGTCTATCAGTTTCTCCAGAGTCGACTCCGAAAGGCCCTCGATGTTCATGGCATCGCGGGATACGAAGTGTGAGAAGCCCTTTATCTGCTTCGCAGGGCATTCAGGGTTCGGGCAGTTCAGCGTCTCCACGCCGTTCTCGCTCTTTATGACCGTGTCTCCTCCGCAGACGGGACAGGTCTCGGGAATGTGTATGTTTCCCGACCCCGTCAGGTTCTCCGCTATCTGGGGGATGATCATATTGGCCTTATATACTCTGATCCTGTCACCTATCCCGAGCTTCAGCTCCTTCATAACGGATACGTTATGTACTGACGCCCTGGATACGGTGGTCCCCTCAAGCTCTACAGGATCGAAGATCGCCACGGGATTGATGAGACCGGTCCTGGACGCGGACCATTCGATCTCGCGAAGTTCAGTCTCCGCAGTCTCGTCCTGCCACTTGAAGGCTATGGAGTCCCTGGGGAACTTGGCTGTCACGCCCAAAGATCTTCCGTATTCTATGTCATTGAAGGATACCACA
>CAMPCK010000106.1 GCA_946645735.1 uncultured Clostridia bacterium | reverse complement strand
CTACTGCTCCGATCTCGCTCATATCCTTAACAACGCCGTGTTCAGGATCCTGGATTGCAGCGAGTACCTGAGCGATGGCATCTTCATGGTTTGCCATAGGTGTCTCGAGTCTGAACTTGTCCATGCCAACCTTCTCGTGAGTAATAACGGAACCTTCGATACCGATCTTTTCTACGAGGCCTTTGCAAAGAAGTGTCTCATTGGTCATATCGAGGATCTGATACTTAAGAGATGAGCTTCCGCAGTTGATTACTAAAATTTTCATGTGATTCTCCTTTTATTTTATCAGAAATTATATAAACAAAATTATTTTGGAAGATTGCCTTCCCAAATTCATAATTATATCTTATTCCGCCGTGAATTTCAACGGCTTTTTGACATATTCGGAGTTCATGTAAAGATCTCTTCCGTATATGGTATTGTAAATATCCGAGGCCTTAAGATCCAGGCTGAAGGTATCCTTAAGTTCGGGATGTTCCGAGAGGTCCTTCCTGATGTTTTCTATCATGGGAAGAGCCGGGCCGCCTGCTTTCTTGAGTTCCTTGAGATACGCAGCCCCCTTCTCCGTGAATGCGAGTATGCGGATATATGGTTTTGCAGAAATAATATCATCTCTGGTCACGCCGAGAAGCGTATGGATCAGGACTCTCTGGATCCTGGTCCTGGTGTAGCGCTTGGACTTAAGGGACTCAATGAGCTTTTCCAAAGAATCTGCGTACCGGAAATCTTCCTTAAGCTTGGATCCCAGACCCTCTTCTGCACCGTAAACATTATTCAGCTCTTCAGAAGATGCAGTCCCTGCCCTCATCTGAATGAAGCTCAGAAGACTCTCAGGATCTGCAAATTCGCCTCTTGTACGCTCTCTTAAGAGTATATCCGCTGTGGTCTCGGGAATGAGATCCTTAACGGAACTTATGGTTCCGTACTTCAGGAGTTTTTTGCGGATCAATGTGGCGGATGCCATCTCTTCTTCCTCGAGAAGCTCACCGTGGCCTGCGCCTCGTCTCAGGATGGGAACGGGCTCAGCGGACTTCATGTTTCTTATATATTCAACGGCCAGGGTATCATTGGGGCCGTTGGCTTCAGTCTCACCCAGGACCTCCGTAAGGGCTCTCGGGTAGGACCAGCCTTTCCTGACGTACTCTTTTATTTCCTCATGCTGTTCAGGAGTCATATGCTCCCTTCTTTCGGCAGCCTCAAGAAGAGCCTCCACATCGGCAGTCTCAGAGCCGAAAGCTATATATTCTGCACCAATAGCTTCAAGGATCTCCACTCCTCCTTTGGCAAAGATCCCCGCATTATTGCATGCAAAAGCAAAGGGAAGTTCGAGCACAAGATCGATCCCCTGTGAAACCGCCATTTCCGCTCTGGCCCACTTGTCAACTATGGCAGGCTCTCCCCGCTGGGTAAAATCCCCTGAGATAACAGCAGCGGAAACCTCCGCTCCCGTCTTCTTAAGAGCCTCCTCAAGGTGATATCTGTGGCCGAGGTGGAAAGGATCATATTCAGCTATGATTCCCAGTACTTTTGACATAGTCTTTTTAATCTTCCTTTGGCCTGGATTCTGCAGCAAGGTCAAGAAGCCACTGGATCTGAGTTTCATGAAGCTTCATAACATGACCGGCTTTGATGATCACCTCGTCATCCAGAACGAAGTCCGAATCCATGCAGAGCTGGTTGAAGTTGGACACGCCGATTCCCGTCTGGCTGAATGAGCAGACTCCGGAACCGATGGCCCTGTCGTAGATTTTAAGGAATTCCTGATTAAACTTCATCAAATAACCTCCATGAAAGGTCGATCATGGCCGGATCATCAGAAGAGTTCAGTATGGTGACCTCCCCCTTATGTCCGTCATCTCTAAGAAGGCCGCTGTCTGCAAGCCTCTGCTTAAGCTGGGATGATGTACCCTTGGATCCGTCAATGAGCATGATCCTGTCATCTCCCAGGTATTTACGTATTTCATCAGCGATAAATGGATAATGAGTGCAGCCCAGAACGATGGACTCCGTGTTATCCGTGAGAACAGGCTTAAGGTGCTCGTCAAGATAATTCTTAAGTTCTTCCTCGTCCTCCATGCCTCTTTCCACATATTCCATGAGGCCCTCACAGGCAAGAGGCACGATATCAGCTTCATTCTCATAGGTTCTGACCAGATCCCTGAACTTGCGCTGGGCAATGGTCATGGGTGTTGCCATTACGATGATGCGGCCGCCTCTGGAACATACCACAGCGGGCTTTACCGCAGGCTCAATGCCTATAACAGGCATATCAGAATACCTGATCCTCAGGTCGCGGATGGCGGATGAAGTTGCCGTATTGCAGGCGACTACCAGAGCCTTGATCCCGCGGTCCATGAGCTTGTCCACTGCATTGAATGTCAGCTCCTTTATCTCCTTGGGGCTTTTGGTGCCGTAGGGAGCGTTAGCAGAGTCTCCATAGTAGATGAAGTCCTCATTGGGAAGCACTCTTACAGCTTCTCTGAGGACTGAAATGCCGCCCACGCCGGAATCCATGAAGCCTATGGGTTTTGTCTTATCCTTTATAAGGTATTCAGTCTTCATAGCTATCTCCGGTTCCGTCATTTTCTCTGTCTTCTGCAAGAGTCATCATGTCCCCGAAGGTCATGACATATTCCTCGAGAGGATAATCCATGGCTTCCGTGAAGTCATAGAAATACTTTCCCTGTCCGAGGGCTTCCATGCGCTTGGTGAAAAGCGCATCCCTCAGGGTCTCGTCATGCTCTTTGAGGCCTGAAGTCTCCTGAAGGTATACTTTACTGTCCATGGAATACCAGCGTCTGAAACGCTCAAGTTCTTCTGCGATCTTGGCCTCCGTGGACACCTCATCAGCATTCTTGAGCATGCCTGTGAGGCTCCTTCTGATATTGGTAAAAAGACTGTATACCTCAGTTTCAGCCTCAGGTATGAAGTCCATGATCTCTTCGAAATAATCATCAAAAAGCCCCGCTGCCTCATCCTTATCCAGCTCAGATACCAGTTCCGCCACATGGCTGAACTCTATGTCATCATCGCATTCCAGATACTGGGCAACGTTTTCAACATATTTGAAATCTTCTGCAGTCTCTATATCCAGAAGATCATAAAATTCCTGTTTCGTCATAATTTTGCCTCCATAGTCCTTTAAATTTTACCACAAAATACAGGCTGTGACAATTATTACATTTGCTGAGCTTAAGACGATAACGACGCCTGTTTCACCTCTTACTGAAAACCCTAAATCACATTTAAATACCGAAATCGCACATTTAAATATCGAATTTGCACATTTCATGAAATATCTCTTTTGCCTGCCCCCTCCTGTATGCTATGGTGGTCCTGCAAAAGGAGGCAGCGAAATGGATATTGTCAGACTTATACAGGATGAGATAGAATACGAAAAAAATCTGCTGAGCAGAATCACATCCGATGAGTATTACGATGCTGCTCTTTATAACGTAAAAAGACAGAAAAGGAATACCTCCGAATTAAGATATCGCATCCATGGAAACGAACAGAGAAAGTATATCAGGTCTGATGATATATTCATGCTCAGAAAACTGTACGATTCACGGATAAACAGAGAAACTTCCGATATACTCAAACACAATATAGATATTTTGAGCAATGCATCTGATCTGCTTAAACCCTATGATGCCGAATCGATCCGTGTCATTCTCCCGGAAGCATATTCTCTAGCCTATGACAAAATCAGGCAGGCAGATATCACGTCTCCTTCAGATAGCGACCCCTTGTCACTGATCCTGTCAGGTAAACCCTACCAGTCTGAAAACAGTATTAAACCCGAGAGCCTTATACACCGCTCTACTTCGGGGATATATGTGCGATCAAAGAATGAGCTCCTGATAGCAGATGCACTCAGCTACAACGGTTTCAGATTCTTTTATGAAAAAGCCCTAAACCTTATGGTCCGCAGCATATCAGAAACCGGAAGAGAATATTTTACAAAAAAGACATTTTACCCGGACTTTACCATACTCATACCCGAGTCTGACGGTAAAAGTTTCGATTACGTGTACTGGGAACATGACGGTATGATGGATATAACAAAATACCGAGATTACAATACAAGCAAAATAGGAATATATGCTGATAACAATATCTACATACCAAAGAATCTCATTATAACCATGGATAGCGAAACGGTTCCCTTTGATACTTCATTGATTCAGGGAATCATTGATGGCCTTCTTAAACCCAGACTCATAAGATAGTTGTGATACTCATAAATACCTCTTAACTCGATGTACACATAATCTTCTCCTAATTGATTGTTTCTGGTGTACAAAAAATCAAAATGTACACCAGAATCATTCTAAATAAAGATATCCTTGTGTACATTCGAAGAAATGTACACCAACGGTGCAATGAATTGGCGTAAATGGGTGTACAAACTAAAAAAGTGTACACCCGAAACGCCATTATTTTGCAAAATTTGGTGTACAGCTATCCCACCCCTGGTGCAATGCACCAAACTGAAAGCCCTGAGTCATACCCAGGGCTTTGTTTACATAAATCATTTATTG
>CAMPCK010000105.1 GCA_946645735.1 uncultured Clostridia bacterium | reverse complement strand
ACAGCAGAAGATCCTTGAATTCATGAAGGAAGAAATCTCCACCAAGGGCTATCCTCCCACAGTGAGAGAGATATGCGCAGCCATCGGAATCAAATCAACGTCCACTGTGCATAAGGATATAGAAACATTAGTGAGCGAAGGCTATCTTAAGAAGGACCCTTCCAAACCGAGAGCTCTCATGGTAGTGGATCCCAAGACCAAATCAGGCCACGTGGATGCTGCAGGTTCATCCGCTGCACCCAAGGGTGAAACCGTTCCATATAACGTAGTGGAAGTTCCCGTCATCGGACGTGTTGCCGCAGGAGAACCCATCTTCGCTGAGCAGAATATAGAGGATTCCTTCCCTCTTCCCGACCGCTTCGTAAACGGCGGAAACAATTTCATGCTTCGTGTAAGAGGCGAATCCATGATTGAAGCAGGTATCATGGACGGAGACCTTATTCTTGTTCAGGAGACCCACGAGGCAAGAAACGGCGAGATCGTAGTAGCCCTCATTGACGGCATTGAAACAGGCGCTACTGTCAAGACCTTCTACAGAAGAAACGGTAAGATCTACCTGACTCCTGAGAACAAGACCATGGGTCCCATCATCGTGGACGATGCCACAATCGTTGGCAAGGTCAAGGGCGTCTTCCGATATTTCAACTGAATCAGAGCATAACAAATCCCGGACAGCTGTCCGGGATTTTTTTAGAATGTAAGTGTATCTACCCTGTCAAGGATTTCGAGGATATTGGCCTTTGCGTTTTCTATCTCAGTCCTTCCCTCTTCAGAATCGAAGCCGTTCCTTCTGATTCTTCTTCTCATGATTCTGGTATATCCGATGAGCTTAGCCTTGTCTTCAACCTCTCTGATCCTCTCTTCATCCTCTGTTCCCAGATAGAGTTTAAGAGATTCATACCAGAATTTCTTTGCCGTGTCATAGTCTATTCCAAGGAAACCCTTTATGATTTCATGGTCGCAGTCAGCGAAGCCGCCGTAGGCATTATACATGCTTGCCAGTTCAAAGATGGGATGGCCGTGGCAGAGGGTGTCCATATCAATGAGAAGCACCTCTCCGTTCTGGAGCATGACGTTCTTGATATGGTAATCGCCATGGAGCATGTGCATATCATCGGGTACGTCATTCACAAGTTTATGAAGTTTGGCCCACTTGTCCTCAGGAAGATAATCCTTAAGGAAATCAGCCCAGTCAAGAGCCACAGCCTTCATATCAGGCATGGTTCCCGGCTTTATAACCGTGGAATGGATGAGTTTGAGAAGGTCGATGCTCATGGCTGCGACCTCTTCAACGCTCTTCTCACCTCTTATGAGAAGCTTGGCAAAGCTGGTTGCGTTCAGCAGTTCAAATACTGAACCATATCCCTCGCCTACTCTTACAACGTCATAGGGTATTGCCGTAGGGATTCCGAGGATGAATGCCGATCTGGCAAGCTCACGCTCTCTGTGGATCTCAGGAAGCGCATCGGGGTTTCTGTATACCTTTACGATTGTATCCGGATCGATTCTGTATACCATACCGTTGGCGCCCTGACCGATGACTTCGCATCCGTCAACAGAAATTCTTCTGTAGGCCTTCTGGATATCGATCATTTCCGTGAAGCCCGTCATATCGAAAATCTCGTATACTTCAGGAGTCACATTAACGATCTTAAGATCCGGCATCTCTTTTCTAAGCCTTAAAATAACTCTCAGCCCTGCACTGGAAATGTAAGTCAGATCCTCAGCATCTATGATCATATGCTCAGCTGATCCCTGGCTTCTGGCGTCGCTTATTTCCTTCTCCACATCAGGAGCATTAGCTGAATCTATATGTCCTTTAAGGGTGATGGTGATGATGTCACCGTCAATTTTACTGTCAATATACTGCATAGTCTGCATTCCCTTCCATTTACATATTTTTGCGTATTCTTAAAATATTCTGCCCGTTCTTATATTCGTAGGTGATCTCGTCCATGGTTTTCTTGACAAGGAATACGCCAAGTCCCCCTACTTCTCTGGTCTCTGCATCCAGGGTCGTATCCGGATCGTCTGCTGCCAGCGGATCATAGGGCTTACCGTGATCGATAAAGGTTATGATCACTGCCATAGGGTCTTCCGCTACTTCTACTCTCACAGTTGCCGGTCCCGTTTCAGGATCATAGGCATACTGAGCTATGTTTCCAAAAAGCTCGTCAATGGCTATATCGATCTGCATCTGAGCTTTCATGGGGCAATCCAGGGCTTCCAGTTCGGAATTGACAAAATCCGTCACTGTACTGATGTTTTCCACGGTAGCTTCAATGGTCATTTCTTTCATTTGGTTTTCTCCCTTCGTCTTAGTATGGCTGAGCATCAGTCATTCAATGTCGAGTATGTCAGAAAAACCTGTTATCTCAAATATCTCTGCAATGATGTCATTGACGTTGATGACTTTCATACCTCTCTTGGCTGACATGGCCTTATGGGATGCAAGCAGTATTCTGAGGCCGGCAGAAGACATGTATTCAAGGCCCTCGAGATCAATTACAAGTTCATTTGCATCCGCCATAGACTCCTGAAGAGCCTGCTCCAGTTCAGGGGCAGTTGCGGTATCCAGCCTTCCCTGTACGTTAACTGTAAGTTTGTCATTTTCCATGGATTTGTTGATAGTCATATCTGGACGCTCCTTTTTTTATCAAATAGTTTTTTATTAAGAAGGTTAAGTCTTCTGGCTTCAGAAAGAAGTTCCATCTGAAGCATGGCCTGGTTAACGGCAGATGCCAGAAACAGGAATATTATGTCGCATACAATGGCCATGATCAAGGCTGCGGAAGGAATACCCAGCTTGGCGAATATAGCCGCGTAGGCCAGGGTATCAACGCCGGATACCGGCGGACTCGCTGCCTGAAGAGCAACTACCATAGCAATTGCTCCGATGAGCCATACTGCAGTAACTTCTACCGAGAAGCACTGAGCCGCATACAGGGTATATACCAGAAGGCTCACAGTGCTGGCCGGCATATATATTACGGTGCCCAGGGGCAGACCGTAATCGACTAATTTCTTGTCCACGCCGAGGCGTCTTTCAAGGCAGAGCCTGCTTTCTCCGAAAGATGCATCGACGCTTGCTGTCTTGAGAGCAATCATGAAGGATGGCTTCATTTTGGTCCAAAGTTCTTTAAATGAGATGTTGAACCTGCTCTGAACGACCTTAAGATTTATTGCAAAATATATTACTGTGAAAACATGGAAGAGGATCAGCGGTTTCCAGACTTCCCTGAAAACGACGATTTCTCCGTTTATGATTATAAAGGACAGAAGGATCGCTACAAAGAAGGGTATGAGCCTGCTGACCCACTCAGCTATGAGAAGACATGCCGAACTTGCCTGATTTGTCAGGGCCGCCAGACGGTTTCCCCTGTCCCCCAGGACCAGAATGGCATTTCCTATGACGACAGCCATAATAATGAGCTGGGGAGAATCTGTATTTATAAAGGGTGTTATGAAATCTCCCGGTACAAGAACTCCGAACAGATAGTCAAGGGTTCCCGTCAGCTGATTCTTTGGTATAAAGCTTCCGGGGACGTCAATTCCATATATCCAGATCCCGATGACAGCAAATATGGAAGTCATGACCACACTCTTTACGATGAACATGCCGATCATGTGCTTGCCGCTCTTGTTCATCATGGAGGCGCTTCCGACACCGCACACGGCTGCCATGACCGTAAAGAATATGACCGGTCCGGCAATAGCGCTGATGAGCTTAAAGAATAAGTTCTGAACGGGGTCCAGGAATACCATGACGATATCGTTTACCGTCTCTTCCGGTAAAGCCAGCCTTGCAAGAAGCCCGAATACCACTCCTGCTATTATAGCAATGAGAAGCTGCATTCCGGGATTGATCCTGGGCCTTGCCAGATTCAGCTGAAGAGTATTAACACCCCTGTTATAGCTGTAGTGAGGCGTGAGACCGACATTTCCCATAATATTTCCGACCCAGTCTCCGGAATCCTCGCTGCTGTCCTGAAGGGGATCATAATACTCCCCCTTAAGCTCAATTGAAATGACAGGCCTGAAAAATACTTTGCTGATGGAGAAAACTACCTGTGTATCAGGATTGTTCCTGCAAAAGAAATCGTACCATCTCAGGAGAGCTTCCTCAATCGTGAGTCTCGCTCCCAGAATGTTTGCCCGTTCATTTCCAAGAGATTCCATAAAGGTTTCAGTCTTCTCGGATATGATATCGATAGTCTCACCGTTAAGGGTGTACTCCTCTCTTAAGTTGTCATACTTAAAAACGGGTAATTTCACTGAATTAGCTGTCCTTGTTCCTCAATGCCTGCGTCTGATACGCATAACACGGCAATTTTAAACTATACCAATGTAATGATACCATTTTTGTCAGGCAATTGCAAAACTATTGTATACTTACTTTAAGCAAAAAAGACCCGGGAATTTATTCCCGGGTCTTTTAGCTCATATTATTTCATATGAATGATGCTGTCATCAGCCTCCAAAGTTAATAGCTACAGCTACAGCCATAAGTACAGCCTGTGCAACTACGAGAAGTCCGAAGAGCTTGAATGCAAGCTTCC
>CAMPCK010000104.1 GCA_946645735.1 uncultured Clostridia bacterium | reverse complement strand
AAGCAAGAGGTATTTACAAAATAATGTCAAGCCCGAATCTAGTAAAATCCAAAGTAGACCTCTAATAGGGGTGAGTACAATCTTAATATTAAATAAATACAATAAAAAGATGACAGATAATACGTAGACTATCTGCCATCAGTTAACATCATATGGATGATTTGCTAAATTTCGATTATTCCCTGCGATCGTCGTCTCCGCTCTGTCTTCGCCTTTGACTCGCCAATCGCGGACTCCTGTAGCAGAGGTGATTCCGAATGCTCACCTTCGCCTTTCAGGCTCGTTTCACATGGAATCACTCCCACTCAATTGTGGCTACGGGCTTGTCACTGAGATCCCAAAGGACTCTGTTTACGCCGGGAACGGTTGCGATGATTCTGTCACGCATGGTCTTGAGCATTTCCCAAGGGAGCTCTACTGCTTCTGCGGTAACGGCATCAACTGTGTTGATGGCGCGGATAACTACTGCCCAGCCCATGTAGCGCTTGCCGTCCTTGATTCCGGTTGACTGGAAATCAGGGATTGCACAGAAGTACTGCCAAGGTGCGGGATCCATCTTGCCAATCTCTTCTCTTACGATGGCGTCTGCTTCACGAAGAGCCTCGAGACGATCACGGGTGATTGCTCCGACGCATCTTACTCCAAGTCCGGGACCCGGGAAAGGCTGACGGTATACCATGTTGTCGGGAAGACCAAGCTGCTTTCCAACAACTCTTACTTCGTCCTTATAGAGGAACTTAACGGGCTCTACCAGCTGGAAGTTCAGATCTTCCGGAAGGCCGCCTACATTGTGGTGTGCCTTAACTCCGTCGGATTCAAGGATGTCGGGATAGATGGTTCCCTGTCCGAGGAAATCAACGCCTTCAAGCTTCTTTGCTTCTTCTGCGAATACGTCGATGAACTCTGCTCCGATGATCTTTCTCTTTCTTTCGGGTTCGTCAACACCTGCAAGCTTGTCAAGGAATCTGTCAACTGCATCCACATAGATGAGCTCTGCATCGAATTCCTTGCCGAATACTTCGCAAACCTGCTCGGGCTCGCCTTTTCTGAGAAGTCCGTGGTTAACGTGAACGCAGATCAGGTTCTTGCCGATGGCCTTGGAGATGAGTGCTGCGCATACGGATGAGTCAACTCCGCCTGAAAGAGCAAGGAGAACTTTGCCGTCTCCTACCTGGGCCTTGACTGCTGCGATCTGCTCATCGATAAAAGCCTGTGCGAGTTCAGGTGTTGTGATGCGGACCATTGATTCCGGTCTGGTGTTTTCTTTTGAAATTGCCATAAATTGTACCTCTTTTCTTAATATATGCTTTTGGGCCTTTTCCGAAGTCTCGGGATCCGCCGGTTTACCATTTTTTCCTGCAAAAAACCCCTTTCACGGGATTTTTTGCATCATATCTCTAATATCGTCTATTAACTATTTGATAGCGTTCTCGCTGGCGTTTCTAAGAATAACGTCGTGGGCTCCACCTTCAACGATGGATGTTGCGGATACCAGGGTCAGCTTAGCCTTCTCCTGGAGTTCCTTGATTGAAAGTGCTCCGCAGTTACACATGGTGGACTTGACCTTGGTGAGGGAGATGGCAACGTTATCGTGGAGAGGTCCTGCGTAAGGAACGTAGGAATCAACGCCCTCTTCAAACTTCATTCTCGGGTCTCCGCCCAGGTCATATCTCTGCCAGTTTCTCGCACGGTTGGAACCTTCTCCCCAGTACTCCTTAACATAATTTCCGTTGATGTTAAGTCTGTTTGTAGGAGATTCGTCGAATCTTGCAAAATATCTTCCCAGCATGAGGAAATCAGCTCCCATGGCAAGGGCCAGGGTCATGTGATAGTCGTATACGATTCCGCCGTCTGAGCAGATGGGAACGTATACGCCTTTTTCTCTGAAGTACTCGTCGCGCTCCCGGGCTACGTCCATAACGGCTGATGCCTGGCCGCGGCCGATACCCTTCTGTTCACGGGTGATGCAGATGGATCCTCCGCCGATACCGATCTTGACGAAGTCAGCTCCTGCGTCTGCCAGATATCTGAAGCCTTCTCCGTCAACTACGTTTCCGGCTCCGATCTTTACTGTGTCGCCGTAGCGTTCTCTTACCCATTTGATGGTGTCACTCTGCCACTCGGAATATCCTTCTGAAGAGTCTATGCAAAGCACGTCTGCTCCGGCTTCAACAAGAGCCGGGATTCTTTCTTCGTAGTCTCTGGTGTTGACACCGGCTCCTACGATGAAACGTTTATTGGAATCAAGGAGTTCATTGGGGTTGGACTTGTGGGAATCGTAGTCTTTTCTGAATACGAAACCTGTCAGTCTCTGATTGCTGTCTACGATGGGAAGTGCGTTAAGCTTGTGATCCCAGAGGATGTCGTTTGCTTCGGATAAGCTGATGCCTTCTCTTCCTGTAATGAGCTTCTCAAAGGGAGTCATGAATTCGTAGATCTTGGTATCGGGACTCATACGTGATACACGGTAGTCTCTTGATGTTACCAGACCCACCATTCTTCCTTCGGGAGTTCCGTCCTCGGTTATGGCGATGGTGGAATGTCCTTTTATTGCCTTAAGATCCAGCACATCCTGCAATGTCTGGTCCGGTCTTAAGTTGGAGTCTGATGATACGAAGCCTGCTTTGTAGGCCTTTACCTTCTTTACCATGGCTGCCTGGGATTCCACGGACTGGGATCCGAAGATGAAGGAAATTCCTCCTTCCTTGGCCAGGGCAACTGCCATGCGGTCATCGGATACAGCCTGCATTACAGCGGATACGAGAGGAATGTTCATGCTTAATGATGGTTCCTCTCCCTTTTTAAACTTTACCACAGGGGTCTTAAGGGAAACATTCTCCACTCTGCATTCCTTTCCGGAATATCCCGGAACCAGCAGGTACTCATTAAATGTTCTTGAGGGTTCGTCGAAATAAAATGCCATATAAATCTCCTTGACTTGATTCTTTATGAAAAAATATTTTGTCCTATTGTATAACAAAGCGCTCTCTCTTTCAAGAGAAAAAACTGCTTTATACACTCCTTTTTTTACCGGGGGAACTTAATTTCCCGGAGCAGCTCATGACTGCTTCGTCCGGTCATCAGAAGAGATCAATAATGTTCCTTGATCAAACCTTCCTTGAAGGCCTGAATGAGGTCCAGAAGATCCTGTACCTGCTCAGCCAGGTTCCTTCCGGAGTCTGTGTCTATGATAGACTTTCTCTCGGGAAGGGTATAAACGATGGTCATGGAAGGAGCTGTGAACTCCTGGGTTCCGTCGGGATTGAGAGGCTTGTAGGGCTTGTGCTCAGCAAGCATCATTCCTCTTGAGTTGTATATGAGGGTATATCCTGCGATACCCGTGGTCTTCTGATAAGCCTTGGAGATTCCTCCGTCAATTACATAGATCAGGCCGCCGCCCTTGATGGGGGATTCGCCGTTCTTGATCTTGACGGGAACGTGTCCGTTGAGGATCCTTGCGGTCTGGGGATCCAGGTTGAACTCCTTTAAGATCTTCTCTGCAAGCCAACGTTCGTTGATGTACTTGTAGTAAGGTCTTGTGGGCTCTTTGTGAGTGGCCTTGTCTTCGATGAAAAGTCTCTCGAAGGTGGTCATCTTCTCTTTTCCGAAAAGCGGTGAGTCACCGCCCAGCCACAGGAACCACATGAGGTCTCCTGAAAGTCCGGTCTCTTCTGACTTGTCAGGTGAGAAGTATGCCTTCCTTACCTGGTCATCAAGATAGTCCATGAGTTTTTTGCCGCTGAGCTTGACGTCGTTTACTTCTACTTCCACGAACTCGCCGTCTTCGTCGATGGGCATGCATCCATGGAAAAGAAGGTTTCCGTTGCATACTGAATAGAGTGCTCCGTGGCTGTAAAGGTATCTGATGTGAGCCTGAAGTTTCTCGGAATTCAGGAAGGAAGCTTCCAGTGCGTTAAGGACTTCTTCCTCTTCAGGTGTGAAAGCGTAGGGGTTCTTCGGGTCAACTGTGGGAAGGTTCATATCCTTCATGGGCCACTCGGTTCCCTCTACGTTTACGGTTCCTTTCTCGAAGTCGATCTTGTCGAGAAGGAGTCTCTTTTCGAGATGATACTCGGGGTGTCTCTTGATTACCTGTCCCTCGATCTTGAACTGCATGATGGCAATGGCCTTGTGCATCTTGGCTGCCAGTTCGTCGTCGATGGCGTCATAGATGTTCTTGTCTATGATGTGGGGCCAGAATCCTTTGCAGGGGTCGTCTCCGTAAACGTGTTCTGCAAAAGATGCCAGAGGCCTCAGGTTTATGCCGTAACCGACTTCAAGCATATCGAAGTTGTTATAGCTTATATTCATTCTCAGGAGGTTTGTGATGCAGGCCCAGTTTCCTGTGGCTGCTCCCATCCATACTACGTCGTGGTTGCCCCACTGGAAGTCCACGTCGTGGAAGTCCATGAGGAAGTCCATGATCCTGTCGGGGTGGGATCCTCTGTCCCAAATGTCGCCTATGATGTGGAGCTGGTCGATGGCCAGTCTCCAGATGGTCTCGGCGAGTTCGATGATGAACTCTTCACCGGAACCTATCTCTATGATGGAGTTTATGATCTCCGAATAGTAGTGCATGCGGTTCTCTTCATCGTCCG
>CAMPCK010000103.1 GCA_946645735.1 uncultured Clostridia bacterium | reverse complement strand
TTGTAAATAAATTAAGAGGCGTTATCGACGTAGTTGCTGTAAAGGCTCCCGGATATGGTGAGAGAAGAAAGGCAATGCTCGAGGATATCGCAGTTTTAACAGGCGGTACATATCTTAGCTCAGACCTTGGATATGATCTCAAGGAAGCTACAGTAGATATGCTCGGCCAGGCTGCTACAGTAAAGGTAGACAAGGACAGCACCACCATCGTAAGCGGCATGGGAGACAAGGAAGAGATCGCAAACCGCGTTGCTGCTCTCAAGTCCCAGGCAGAAGCTACAGAGTCCGAGTTCGACCATGAGAAGCTCATGGAAAGACTTGCCAAGCTCTCCGGCGGAGTTGCAGTAATCAAGGTTGGTGCAGCTACAGAGACAGAGCTTAAGGAAAGAAAGCTCAGAATCGAAGACGCATTAAACGCTACAAAGGCAGCTGTTGAAGAGGGTATCGTTCCCGGCGGCGGGGTTGCTCTCGTAAATATCATTCCTAAGGTTTCTGAATATGTTCAGACCCTTTCAGGAGACGTTAAGACAGGCGCAGCCATCATCGAAAGAGCTCTTGAAGAGCCCGTAAGACAGATCGCTGAGAACGCAGGTCTTGAAGGATCCGTTGTAGTCGCAGAAGTTAAGAAGGCTGCAAAGGGCGTTGGCCTTAACGCTGCTACAGAAGAGTATGTAGACATGATGGCAGCAGGTATCGTTGACCCTGCCAAGGTTACAAGATCCGCTCTTCAGAACGCCGCATCCGCATCTGCAATGCTCCTTACAACAGAAGCTGGTATCGTCGATGTCAAGGAAGACGTTCCCCCTGTAATGATGGGCGGCGGAAACCCCGGCATGGGCGGCATGGGCGGAATGATGTAAACCCAGACTGACTGAATAAACAGAACCTGACGGCAAAAAGCCGTCAGGTTTTTTTTATTTTTGCATCTTGATTTTTAGAAGTATAAGAATATAATATAGTTAGCAAAGACTAACTAAAGTTTGCGTTAAACAACTTAAATGCAAGAGGTTCAGTATATATGTTTCTTGAGATAAAAGATATTTACAAATCATTCGGAGAAAAAGACAGCAGGGTGGAAGTCCTTAAGGGCGTGAACCTGGGACTGGAGAAGGGCCAGTTCTGCGTGCTCCTGGGGCCCTCGGGCTCCGGCAAGTCAACGCTTCTGAATATTATCGGAGGAATTGACAGCGCAGATTCCGGGGAGATCATCGTGGATGGAGCCTCCATGAAAGGCATGAATGATAAGAAACTCACCCTGTACAGGAGAGATCATCTGGGATATATCTTCCAGATGTATAACCTGATACCGAATCTTACCGTACGAGAAAACATTGAGGTCGGAGCATACTTAAGCAAGGACCATCTGGACGTGGATGAGATCATCGAAGTTCTTGGATTAAAGGACCATGCGCACAAGCTTCCGAATCAGCTTTCAGGAGGTCAGCAGCAGAGGACTTCCATCGGCCGCGCCATAGTGAAGAACCCGGACGTGCTTCTCTGCGATGAGCCTACAGGAGCCCTGGATTACAAAACTTCGAAGGAAATTCTTTCACTCATAGACAAAGTTAACAGGACCTACGGAAACACCATAGTGATGGTAACTCATAACGAAGCCATAGCGGACATGGCGGATGTGGTCATAAGGCTCAGAGACGGCCAGGTGAGAGACAGACGCGATAACCAATTCCGCGCCTCTGTGGAGGATCTGGAATGGTAAGGAATCCTTTGCACAAGAGATATCTGAGGGACCTCAAGTCAGATCTGGGCAAGTACATGGTCATATTCCTTATGATGCTTCTTTCCATTGCTGAGATCTCGGGCTACCTGGTCGCTGATGAGTCCATGATCGCAGCATACAACGAAAGCTTCGAAAAATATAACGTTGAAGACGGAAACTTCATAGCGGACAAGAGGCTTTCCGACAGGCAGAGAGAAGCCATTGAAAGCCGGGGTGTTAAAGTCTATGATCTTCTTTCAGCGGACAGGGAGTTTACGAATAACAGCACCATAAGGATATTTGCAAACAGATCCGGATGCGACCTTGTATGCCTCATGAGAGGAGAATTCCCAAAGGCTGATAATGAGATAGCTGTTGACAGGATGTATGCAGATAACAACAATATCTCTATCGGGGATACTCTCACCATGGCAAAGCCCATAAGCTCATCGGGAATTACTGAGTATAAGGTCACAGGCTTCGTGGCTCTCAGCGATTACAGCACCATGTTCGAAAACAATAACGACATGATGTTCGATGCCAAGAACTTTGCCGTAGCAGTTGTTACGCAGAAGGCTTTCAGCAGATTTGACCATGGACTCATAGACTGGAGATATGCCTGGACCTATGATGACCCTCCGGCGGACAAGTCGGAAGAAAGCGACAGATCCGATGAATTCCTAAAAGAATTAACAGGCATTGTAGGCCTTGAAGGATATACCCCCAGGTTCCAGAATCAGGCCATAACCTTCACGGGAGAAGACATGGGCTCTGACCGGGTCATGATGATGATCTTCCTCTATGTTGTCATAATCGTTCTGGCCTTTGTTTTCGGAGTCACCATATCGAACACCATAATAAAGGAATCAGCGGTAATTGGCACCTTAAGAGCCACGGGCTACACCAGAGCTGAAATCATCAGACATTATATGACCATGCCTGTTCTTGTTACGGTCGTAAGCGCTGTACTGGGAAATATCCTTGGATACACGGTGATGAAGGGGCTTAACGCTGCTCTCTACTATAACAGCTATTCACTTACAGCCTATGAGACCAGAATAAGTGCCAACGCCTTTATTGAGACCACCGTGATACCCCTCGCTCTTATGGTTCTCATAAACTGGCTTGTACTTTCAAGGAAGCTGAGGCTGTCTCCTCTTAAATTCCTCAGGCATGACCTGGCCAGGGGAAAGCATAAGGGTACTGTGAAACTGGATCCGAAGATCCCGTTTTTCACCAGATTCCGTCTGAGGATAGTCTTTCAGAACATAGGGAATTACGTACTGCTCCTGGCGGGAGTGTTCTTTGCGAATTTTTTGCTGCTCTTCGGACTCATGTTTCCCAGCGTCCTTGCAAACTATATGGAAGCACTTCCTGAAAGCATGTTCTGCAATTATCAGTATGTGCTTACGGTGCCGGCGGGGGCCGTTAATGAGGACAACAAGCTGGAAAGCATGATCGGCATGCTGATGTTCAGAAATGCCGTGGAGACGGACAATCCCACAGCTGAGAAGTTCACAGCCTATTCTCTTCACACCGAAGTCGTGGAGGGCATCAAGGATGAGGATATCTCGATCTACGGAATAAGCCCGGACAGCAAATATCTCGACATGGATTTCAAGCCCGGCGAGGTATACGTTTCCAGCGTCTATCAGGAAAAGTGGATGCTGGAAGAGGGGGACACCATAAGGCTTAAAGAGACCTATGGGGATGAGGAATACGAATTCAAAGTCGGCGGAGTTTATCCCTATATCGGAGGCCTGGTGGTGTTCATGGACCAGGACGAGATGAATGAGATCTTTGATTTCGGAGAGGATGCCTTCACGGGATATTTCTCGGACACTGAAATCACGGATATAGATGAAAAATACATAGGACAGGTCATAGACTTTGAATCCATGAGCAAAGTTTCGAGGCAGCTTGACATATCCATGGGAGGCATGATGGACATTGTTTCTGTCTTTGCAGTTATCATGTTCATGATACTGATCTACCTGCTTTCCAAGACCATAATCGAAAAGAATGCGTCCTCCATATCCATGACCAAGATCCTTGGATATTCAACGGGAGAGATAGGAAAACTGTATGTTATGGTAACATCCATACTGGTAGTTATTTTCTTGATCGTAACCATTCCTCTGGAGTCGGTGCTTATGACAACAGTGTTCAGGATGGCCATAAGGATGGAGATGGCAGGATGGATACCGTTTATCCTGTCAGGCGATGTGTACATAAAAATGTTCGTATACGGAGTAATAACATACGCTGTAGTTGCAGTGTTTGAATACAGAAAGATAGGCAAAGTGCCCATGGAGGAGGCTCTTAAGAATGTTGAATAAAAAAGTGCCTGCAGTGCTTTTGGCTCTAACTTTGATTTTTGTCATGAGTGCCTGCGGCGATAATAACTTTACTGCGCAGGATACGGAAGAACCTGTTGTACAGGAAGAGGCAGCAACAGAAGAAACAACTGAAATACCGGTCCAGGTATCTGAAAACGGGGAAAGACAGACCGTTACCATCAAAGCTGAATCTGACGGCACCCCCATATCGGCCAAACTGAGGACCTCGGGCGAGGATATGGAGGAGACCGTGGATGTGGGCAAGCTTCCCTTCAAGGTTAAAATCAGGTATTATCTTGAAGGTGAGGAGCTTACGGCAGACGAGATCAAAGGCAAGACGGGGAATGTCAGGATCCGCTTCGATTATGAAAACAATGCTGAGACTACAGTAGATATTCAGGGAAAAGAAGTACAGACAAAGGTGCCTTTTGCCTTCATATCGATTGTGACCCTGCCAGAAGACAAGCTATATAATGTTGAAGTCAATTCCGGCAGCGTTACTGAATCTTCGGGAAGCAGGCTTATTTACGGATACGCCTTGCCGGGAATAAAGGATGAAC
>CAMPCK010000102.1 GCA_946645735.1 uncultured Clostridia bacterium | reverse complement strand
ATTGCCGCAGGTATGGTAATTTCCGGAGCATATATGGGTGACAAGTGGTCACCGCTTTCGGACTCTACAAACGTTGCTGCAGCAGCTGCAGAGACTCCGCTCTATGACCACGTACGTGCCATGATGACAACAACACTTCCGAGCCTTTGCATCGCTCTTGTGATCTACGGCGTTATGGGATTTGTTCTCATCGATTCGGGCGGATATGATCCCGCAGTTGCAGAAGAAATGCAGGCAACCATCGCTGCCAACTTCAACCTTAATCCCTGCGTACTTCTTCCTATCCTTGTAATCGTATTCGGAGCATGGAAGAGGATCCCCGCTATTCCTTCACTGCTTCTCGCAGCAGCTGTAGGCGGAATCTTCGCGATGATCTTCCAGGGAACATCTCTTCCTGATATCATCAATGCTTTCCAGTATGGATATGAAGCAGACACAGGAAATGAACTTGCTGACAAGCTTCTGTCACGCGGAGGCGAAGACAGTATGCTGTGGACCATTTCCCTCATCATGTTCGCTATGTGCTTCGGCGGAATTCTTGAGAAATGCGGATATGTAGAAGTACTCCTCGGACCTATAGTCAGACGTGTTAAGTCCGTTGGCGGACTCGTAACCGCCATGATTATCACAGGTATCGTATGCGATATCGTTCTCACTGACCAGTATCTTGCTATCATGGTTCCTTCCAGAATGTTCCAGAAGAGCTTCGATGAGAGAGGACTCTCCAGAAGCTTCCTTTCCAGAACTTCCGAGGACGCTGCAACTCTCTGGTCTCCTATGATCCCTTGGAACGGCTGCGGTGCATATCAGTCAGCTACCCTTGGAGTATCCAACTGGGCATTTGCACCTTATGCATTCATGAACATTATCAATCCTATCTATGCCATCGTCATCAGTTATCTGGGAATCGGCATCAAATACAAGGAGTATGATAATCTGTCAGGTGAGGAGCTTAAGGCTGCCAAGGCAAAAAAGAAAGCTGAACTCAAAGCAGCTAAGGGCAAATAATTAATAACAGAAGAGGCAGAATGAAGATTTATAAAGGAACGACGGGAAAAGAACTGTCACGCTCGACAGAAATAGCATGCATGGTTTTCGGAGTTATCATGGTGGGACTGGCCATATTCAGGCACACCATATATGCAGGTCTTATAGGCCTGGTGCTCCTGGCCGCCGGTGCCATGAAAAAGGAAACCTATGTCAGTGAAGAGGGAATCGTCACTGAATACAGGTTCCTTGTGCGCACAAGACGAGAGGTCTGGCAGTGGGAGGATATCAAGGATATCTTCTGCGAATATTCCTCCAAGCAGCCCGGTAAGGTGGGCATCCACTTTACCAAGGAAAGCCTCATGGCCCGCCGTCTGTTATTCCCCAGAAATCTGAAGAACGAAATAATCGACCTGGCCTTAAGCCAGAATCCGAAGATTACTGTGGAAGATGACTGAAACCTAAAAGAGACCGGAACTCTCCGGTCTCTTTTTTCGTGCAGTTTTTTCCTATATGAGTTCAGGTGCTTCGATTGCTATGATTGGAAGCATGTCTCTTAAGGATTCCTTTACTTTCTCAAGGCAGAAATCTATGTCGCCTTCCGTCATGGGCGTTGATATGCAGAACATGCCGCGTTCGGCATTGAAGACGCCCTTTGTTATGAGGTCCAGGAAAAGAATTTTGTTCAGTTCCTCGTGGGCTGTGGCCACATCTCTATAGTTTCTGACCTCCTTGTTGGTGAAGAGGGTGTTATATATGGATCCCACACCGCTCACCTGCATGTTGATGGAGAGGTCTTTGTAGATGGATCTGAGGCCATCGGCGAAAACGCTTCCCAGGTGATTGATATAGTTTACTTTACTGAAATCGTAGGCCTTCATGGTGGCATAGCCTGCGGCCATGGTTATGGCGTTTCCGTTAAAGGTGCCTGAATGATACATCTTGCCCTTTCTCGGGTCATACAGATCCATGATGTCTCTTCTTCCTCCGAAGGCTCCTACAGGGATTCCTCCTCCGATGATCTTTCCGAGCGATATGAGGTCCGGCATAATGCCGTAATATTTGTGGGCTCCTCCTGTTGACAGTCTTCCGGTAACCACCTCATCAAATATAAGGAGCACGCCGTGCTCTTCTGTCATAGAGCGGAGAGCCTTTAGCCACTCGGGGTCAGGAGTTATCTGGCCTGCGGAACCCATGACGGGCTCTATTATCATGCAGGCGGTCTCGGATGCGTTCTCTTCAATCACCTTCCGGGTTCTCTCTATATCATTAAATGGAACCACAAGAACGTCCTTCAGGGCGTTCTTTGATACGCCGAGGCTCTCGGGAATGACGTTTATATTATCGGGATCACCTGCAATGGCAAGATCCGGATCAACGCTTGCTTCGAAGATATCAGTCGTTCCGTGGTAGCCGCCTTCGGTCTTGATCACTTTGTCCCGTCCTGTGAAGGCTCTTGCAGCCCGGACGGCATGCATGGTGGCTTCGGTTCCGGAATTGCAGAATCTTACCATATCAAGGGCAGGGTAGCGCTCTGTGAGAAGTTCCCCTAATTTCCACTGAAGCTCAAAGGGGGCCGCATAGGCAGAGCCTTTGGCGATCTGCTCCTGAACAGCTTTTACGGTCTCAGGGTGGGCGTGGCCGTGAATCAGGGAGGTGTAGTTTCCCTGAAAGTCCAGCAGTTTGTTTCCGTCAATATCATACATATATGCGCCTTCTCCATAGGCCATGAAGGACGCGTAGGGAAGGTAGAAGGTGGCCGTTCTGGTATCTCCTCCGGGAAGATATCTCATGGCCTCCTTTGCCATGGCGGCGGATCTTGGCCGGGCCTCAGCATACCTGGCGCGGATCCCATCGAAATATTTCAAGGACTGTTCTTTCATGATAGCCTCCTTGTAAGCAGGAATTATCTGTCGCCTATAGTTTAGCATATTATTCAGTATGCTTCTATATTTATTTATTTTATGTAAAGCACGCTTGACATATGCTTCCCTTAATGATATTATACATGTAAAGGAAGCTTTACGTTATAAGTTACGGGCTTCAGAAAGGAAAACCATGAAAAACATCATTGTACAGATACGGCAGGAAAGGGGAATCAAGCAGGACGAGCTGGCGAAAGCCCTGGGAGTCTCAAGGCAGACCATAAGCTCACTCGAAAACGGGCGCTACGATCCGTCGATTCTTCTGGCCCATAAAATAGCAAAACTGTTCGGACTTAGTATAGAGGAAGTATTTTTGTTTGAGGAGGAAGAGAGATGAACAGAAGATATACGCTTTTAGGGGTTGTTTATATTATATTAGGAATTGCACTTTTCATTGCGAGCCAGATCGTGGACCTTGGAAACAGCGTTATGGCTCAGATACTTCCCGGCATGGGAGGAGCAATCTTCGGCGTCGGTGTAGTACGTCTGGTCATGGGAATAAGGCTTGAAAAGGATAAAGAATACAGAGAAAACTACGAGATCGAAATGAACGACGAGCGTAACCGCTACTTAAGGATGAAAGCCTGGAGCTGGGCGGGGTACTGCTTCGTTCTGATCGGAGCCGCTGCAACTATAGTCTTTGCAGCAGCGGACAAGAAAGAACTCATGATGCTGGCATCCGGAAGCATGTGCCTGATGTTGGTGCTGTACTGGATAGCCTACCTTATCGTACGAAAAAAATATTAAAAGGAGAACAACATGCTTAAGATAGAACATCTTACTAAAACCTTCGGAGAAAAAAAGGCAGTAGACGATCTGAGCCTTGAGATCGCTCCCGGTGAGATATACGGCTTTATCGGACATAACGGTGCGGGCAAGACCACGACTCTGAAATCAGTTGTCGGCATCCTTCCCTTTGATCAGGGCGAGATCTTCATTGACGGCACATCCATCAAGGAAGACCCCATGGCCTGCAAGAGCAAGATAGCATACATCCCCGATAATCCTGATCTCTATGACTATATGTCAGGCACTCAGTACCTGAACTTTATGGGAGGCATCTTCGGGGTTCCCGCAGAGGAGCTTCAGTACAAAGCGCATTTCTATGCCAATGAGTTCAGCCTGATCTCTGACCTGGACAAGGCCATAGGCTCATACTCCCACGGCATGAAGCAGAAGCTGGCTGTGATCGGTGCCTTGATCCACGATCCGAAACTTATCATCATGGATGAGCCCTTTGTCGGGCTTGATCCCAAAGCAGCCTTCATCCTTAAACAGATCATGAGAGAAATGTGCGACAAGGGTTCTGCCATATTTTTCTCCACCCACGTACTGGAGGTGGCAGAGAAGCTCTGCGACAAGGTTGCCATCATCAAGGACGGACGCCTGATCAGGTCCGGCACCATGGAAGAGGTCAAGGGAGACGAGTCCTTAGAAGAGGTCTTCCTGGAACTGGAGGAGTGACATGACTGATCTTAAAATCAAAGCAGGGGCACCGGGAGGGTCCGGCCTTGGAAGGCATTCCTCCGTTTTAGGCGCCCTTATACGAAAACAGTTCATGGAGCTTTCGACCCTTTACAGCTTCGGAAAAAACCGCTCCAAAAAAGGATCCACCGGCGGTGCGGTCATAACTCTTATCCTTTATATATTCCTTGCTGTATCCATAGGATCAAGCATGCTCATCATGGCACACTCCCTGGGAGAGGAGCTCCTGGGAAAGGGTGAGGACTGGAAGTATTTCCTTCTTCTTGATATAACAGGAGTGGCTCTCGCCATGCTGATCACCATGTTCAGTGCAGACCTTACGCTCTTCAGGGCAAAGGATAACGAGAT
>CAMPCK010000101.1 GCA_946645735.1 uncultured Clostridia bacterium | reverse complement strand
GCTTGAGGAGACATATCCTGACGCAGAGTGCGCCCTGGATCACGTGAACGTTTTCGAGCTTCTTGTGGCAGTTGTTCTGTCGGCCCAGACCACAGATAAGTCTGTAAACAAGGTGACTCCGGAACTCTTCAGAAGGTATCCCGATGCATTTGCCCTGTCTGAAGCGGACCAGCACGATGTGGAAGAAATCATCCGCAAGATAGGCATGTATAAGACCAAGTCAAAAAATATAATAAGTCTTGCAAAAGAACTCGCGGAAAAGTATGATGGTAAGGTGCCTCATGACTACGATTCCCTCGTATCCCTTCCAGGCGTTGGAAGAAAAACAGCAAACGTCGTCCTCTCAGTGGGCTTTGGAGAACAGAGGATCGCAGTAGACACCCATGTGTTCAGAGTATCCAACAGACTTGGGATCGTTCATGAAAATGACGTTCTTAAGACAGAACTGGCATTGATGGACAACATTCCTGAGGAGAGATGGTCCAGGACACACCACAGTCTGATTTTCCACGGAAGAAATATATGTGATGCTAAAAAACCCAGATGCAGGGAATGCCCGGTAGCGGAGCTCTGCCAGTGGGACTCTAAAAATATTTGACAAGGAAGGTAAGAGACATGAAGAAATTAAGAGTTGGCATACTTGGAGCTACAGGCATGGTAGGGCAGAGGTTTATAACGCTTCTCGAAAATCACCCCTGGTTTGAAATCACAGCTTTGGCAGCAAGTCCCAGATCAGAAGGACTTACCTATGAAGAAGCTGTTGAAGGCAGATGGAAGATGGATACTCCCGTCCCTGAATTTGTAAAGTCAATGAAGATCATGAACGTTAACGATGTTGAAAAGGTTTCAGATTGTGTTGACTTTGTTTTCAGTGCAGTAGACATGAAAAAAGATGAGATCAGGGCCATCGAGGAAGCCTATGCCAAGGCTGAGACCCCTGTTGTATCCAACAACTCTGCACACAGATGGACACCGGACGTGCCCATGGTTATTCCCGAGATCAACAGCGACCATTACAAGGTTATCGAGGATCAGAAAAAGAGACTCGGAACCAAAAACGGCTTTATCGCTGTTAAACCCAACTGTTCCATTCAGTCCTATGTTCCTGCTCTTGAAGCATGGATGCCCTGGGAACCCTATGAAGCAGTTATAACCACTTACCAGGCCATTTCCGGCGCCGGCAAGAACTTTGAATCCTGGCCCGAAATGGTTGGAAATCTCATTCCCTACATCGGAGGAGAGGAAGCCAAGTCCGAGGACGAGCCTCTCAAGATCTGGGGCCATATCGAAAATGGCGAGATCGTAAAGGGAGATCAGATAAACATCACATGCCAGTGCCTGAGAGTACCCGTACTCAACGGTCATACTGCAGCATGCTTCGTTAAATTCAGGAAAAAGCCCACCAAGGAAGAACTCATAAAAGCCCTTGAGGAATACAAAGGATTCCCTCAGGAGAACGATCTTCCCATGGCTCCTGAACAGTTTATCAAGTACTTCGAGGAAGACGACCGTCCTCAGGTCAAGCTCGACGTTGACAGAGACAAGGGAATGGGAATCTCCATCGGAAGATTGAGAGAAGACAAGATTTATGACTGGAAATTCATCGGTCTTTCACATAACACATTAAGAGGAGCAGCAGGGGGCGGCGTTCTCGGAGCTGAGACTCTTTACAAAATGGGATATATAAAGGAGAAATAATTAAATGACTTATTTAGAGGCAATTTTACTTGGAATCATACAGGGACTAACTGAGTTTCTTCCTGTTTCATCATCCGGACATCTTGCTCTGCTTGAAAATTTCTTTGGAATAAAAGAGGATAACATGCTCTTCTTCACAGTCCTTCTTCACTTCGGAACGCTCATAGCTGTTTTCGTGGTTTTCTGGAAGGATATCTGGGAACTCATTCAGGAGCTTATTCTCACAATCAAAGATCTGGTTGGAAAAAAGGGTTTAAGACTCGATGAACGCCCTGTAAGAAGACTTGGAGTAATGATAATCATTTCCTGCATTCCTACAGCAATTATAGGATTTGCCTTCGGAGATCTTTTTGAAAACATCTATCATTACCCGGCAGGTATTGCCTGCCTGCTGATTGTCACAGGCCTTCTTCTTTTAGCTGCTGAAACATGGGGAGGCGGTAACAGAACTGCTAAGGATCTGAACGCAAGGAATTCCATCTTCATCGGAATCGTCCAGGGACTTGCCATACTTCCCGGTATTTCCAGATCCGGATCAACACTCTTCGCTTCACTTCTCTGTAAGCTTGACAGGGAATTTGCAGTTAAATTCGTATTCCTTATTTCCATACCTACTATTCTCGGATCGCTGATCCTAGAGCTTCCCGACGGTTTGAGCCAGGGCATGCAAGGACAGGCATGGGGACCGGTTATAGCAGGTGTAGTTGTTGCTTTCTTAAGCGGACTTTTCGCAGTAAAGGTTATGCTTAAGGTGGTATCAAACCGCAAGCTCAAGTACTTCTCTTACTATCTTTTTGTACTTGCAGTTTGTGTTATAATATACACACTGGTCAAGTAAGACCTGATACAAAAGAGGTAAACAGATGGCTCAGGCTAAAAAGAAAAACACAAAATCAACTAAATCTTCAGGGAATGAGTCCAGAGCTAAGCAGAAAGCCAAAGAGATACAGGAGAAGAGAAGGGCTGATAAGCGTGTAATTGACGAAATATGGGCAATTATAACTATCGCCATCGGTGTCTTCTTTGCTGTAAGCGTCTTCTCAAACGGCGCAGGCAAACTCGGGGAAATGCTGAGCGAAGGCATGAAGGGCTTATTCGGCCATGTGGCTATGGCTCTTCCGTTCATACTCATCATTTTCGGAGTACTGCTCTTTGCCAAGAGGACATCACACTTCAATGTGAAGACATTCATTCTGCTTCTCGTGATGCTCTTTATGATATGCACAGGCTGGTCAATTCATTTCCTGACTGACAATATGGGGACTTTCAGCTTTTCTGTTCTCGGATCCTATTTCAGCACAGGAAAAGCCCTGGAATCCGGCGGATTCTTCGGAATGGCCATCGGATTCTGGCTCGTTAAATGGCTCGGTAAAGTCGGAGCATATATATTTGCAATCGCAGGCACTCTCATCTGCCTTATGCTCATAATCAATACTCCTATTTCAAGGGGTATACAGAATATCAGCGATAAGGTCGAAGAAAGACGCCTTACCAAGGAGCATGCACACCTGGATGAAGAAGATCAGGTTCAGGAAGAAATCGTCATTCAGAAGGGATGGCCGGCATCAAAGAAGTCTCCGGAACCCGTTCAGGAGCTTCCACAGAAAGTTATCGGCGTGCCTTCAGGTAAAGAAGAAAAATATATTCCAATTTCTGACAGGGTAGGCGGAAACTTAACAGAGGTGAAACCCGACAAGGTTCTCCAGTATATGAATGATGATACTCTCTTCGGAAGAGCATCCTCAGGAAAACTGGGCCTTGAGGAGAGCAATACTCCAAGCGCAGGATACGGCCTTGACGGAGGATCCCCGGAAATTCCGCACATCTCAGGAAGCAGGGGAATCAGCATCAGTTCCTACAGCTATGGTGATGATGCTGCAGAACCTAAGGAAACAAAGAAAGCAGCTAAAGAACCGGCTCCTGCAAAGCCGGAAGATCCCGCAAAGGAAGTTGTAAAGAAAATAAGCGACAAGGAAGCCAGCGAGGCAATGATCTCAGCAAGCGAGATCAACCAGACAAAGGTGCTTAAGAAGTACAAAATGCCTCCTATAAACCTTCTGGACAGACCTCAGCAGGTAAACCGTGAAAGCACGGGATCTCTTCAGGCAAAGGCCATGAAGCTCGAGGATACTCTCAGGTCCTTCAACGTCGATGCATCTGTTATCCAGGTAACTCAGGGACCTACGGTAACAAGATATGAGATCCAGCCCGCTGTCGGAGTCAAGGTTTCCAAGATCGTAAATCTTGCTGATGATATCGCCCTTAACTTAAGAGCAAAGAGCATCAGAATTGAAGCTCCCATTCCCGGAAAGGCTGCCATCGGTGTCGAGATAGAAAACGAGAAATCCACACCTGTAGCTCTCAGAGAGATCATAGATTCACAGAATTTCAAGAACGCCAAGTCCAAGATCTCCTTTGCAGTAGGTAAGGATATTTCAGGCGAGGCCATAGTTGCCAACCTGAAGGACATGCCGCATATGCTCATTGCCGGTTCCACAGGTTCCGGAAAATCCGTATGCATCAACTCAATTCTGATTTCGCTTCTCTATAAGGCTACGCCTGACGAGGTCAAGCTGATTCTTATCGACCCTAAGGTAGTTGAACTCAGCAACTATAACGGCATTCCTCATCTTCTGATACCTGTTGTAACAGATCCTACCAAGGCTGCAGCAGCCCTCAACTGGGCCGTTGCTGAAATGGAGGAAAGATATAACAAGTTCAGCATAGAAGGTGCAAAGGATCTCGCTTCATATAATGACCTGGTCAAGATGAACGGAGAGGACGAGAAGGTAATGCCTCAGATCGTTATCGTTATTGACGAGCTGGCTGACCTCATGATGGCTGCATCTTCACAGGTGCAGGATTCCATCTGCAGGATCGCTCAGAAGGCAAGAGCCGCAGGCATGCACCTCATCGTAGCTACACAGAGACCTTCTGTAGACGTTATCACCGGCGTTATCAAGGCCAATATTCCTTCAAGAATTGCCTTTGCAGTTTCATCCCATGTTGACTCCCAGACCATCCTCGATGAAAAGGGAGCTGAGAAACTTGTAGGAAAGGGCGATATGCT
>CAMPCK010000100.1 GCA_946645735.1 uncultured Clostridia bacterium | reverse complement strand
AACTCCGGGGATATCAACGTATGCGTTTGTTGTTATCTCACCCATGATCATGGCATATCCTGTGGTTGCTGTTGTCTCACAGGCTACTCTGCCGTTGGGGTCGTGTTTTAATATTTCGTCTAAGATGGCATCGGAGATCTGGTCGCAGACCTTATCGGGATGTCCTTCTGTAACGGATTCTGATGTGAATAGTCTTTTCATTTCTACCTCCTGTATAATTAAAAATGCCTCTCAAAAGAGAGGCATGGAATTTGCTTAATTCTCGTCCTCATCTTTCGGATCAAAGGATCACGTAGGATTTAGCACCTTCGAGAAGATCTCACTCTTCACGGGTTGCCGGGCTTCACAGGGCCTAGTCCCTCAGCCGCTCTTGATAAGGCATATTGTCTTTTGTCTTCAAGTATGATATATCATTTATCCGGTTTTGTCAATATACATATGTTCTGTTGTGCCTAAGTTTGCCTTGAAAAGAAAGGAGATAATCTGTATACTTAAACTATGTTTAAAGTTCTGGACGGCGGCCTCATGGAGGGCAGCGCATCATCGCGCAAAAAATTCATATCCGCATACATTACAGACACCCGCCTCATGGGGGTTGTCGGTATTTTTGTGCACTGGAAACTGACGGACAACGAGGTCAACACGGAGTTCTTTCAGTGCTTCTATCTGGACGCGGAGGAATTCGGCTTTGACTCCTATGAGTACGTCATAGGCACAGAGGATCAGGAGACCATGGAGCGTGCAGCTGCCATGGCTGACAGACTTCTGGGGGGCCTGGGCGGAAAGCGCATTGAGATATCAGAGCGTGAAGCGAGAAGCCTGGTCCAGGACTATGTATACATGAACATGAAGAAAAAAATTCCCATCCCCGATGAAGCCGAGATCGACTTCATTCTTAAGCCCGAGATCACTCTTTCCCTCAAGGAGAGAAGGGAGCTCATGGCGAAACAGTGCGAGGAGATCACCGGGGATTATCAGCTGGTGAATTACTTCATCATGAGGCTTGTGGGCCATGATTTCGAGGCTGCAAAATATCTTGCCAAATCAGGAATAAACCTTAAGGACTTCAGAAAGGACGAGCCTGCTACTCTCTTAAGAAACGAATGCGAGCTTTCAGGTTCCGACTACAGTTCCGGAAGGGACAAGGGGTCCTTCACAACAAACTGGACCTATCTCTGCCAGTCCCTGGTGGAACACAGGAATTACTTTGAAGTAATGACTTCGAAGGTGACCCTCGAAGGCAGGAAGGTAAAGGATTTCAAACTCCTCACCCGCGAAAGGATCACCTCCAAGGAAGCGGATTTCCTCACGAGAAGAGAAGAGTATATAATTCTCAATGAGCTGGAGATTGAGCCTGAGGACTTCAACAAAAAGACCAGCCCCGTAATCGCCAGATCCCAGGAGGACAGCTTCGAATCCGGAAGGCTCTTCATGATATTCAACTCCGACAACAGCCACGTGGCAAGAAGAGTCTTCAGACTTTATGATGACGTCTATGCTTCTGTATACGTTACGGATTACGGTCAGCTCATAGTGGCATCCTTTGACCGTGAAAACGCTGAAGACCTGGAGAAGGAACTCCTGAAGGTCCACACGGATGAAGTGGTATATCCCCTTGTGAGATACAGCTTCGACCTGCCCGTGCTCTACGAGTTCGTCCGTTCCGGATACCCGGATTTTGAGGAATTCATAGAAGCTGTCAGCGACAGCGATAACGACTGATATATATATAATGAAAAACACCATTTTCTCAAAAAAATCATATATTAAATGGTTCGTCTTCCTGATCTGGATGGTGATCTGGTATCTGGCAGCTCATCTTGTGGGCTCTGACCTGATACTGCCGGGACCTCATGCGGTTCTCATGGCTCTCATGGGGCTTCTGGGAGAGGGAAGCTTCTACCTGAACGTTCTCTGGACTATCATCAGGGCCCTTCTCGGCATAGTCATTTCCTTCTGCGCAGGGGTGCTTTTCGGTGCGCTCTCCCACAGGAATGGCATCATGAGAGAGTTCCTGAGACTTCCCGTGAACTTCTTCAAGAGCATACCCGTAATGGCCATAATCATCTACGTGATCCTGGTGGTCAAGTCTGACTGGGTGGCTGTAGTCGTATGTTTTCTCATGTGCTTCCCCATAGCATATACCAATATACTTAACGGCCTCGATGCCATGAATGACGAGTTCATTGAACTGGGAAGGACTCTCGGTTTAAGCGGAAGCCATATGGTGAGATTCATCATAAGGCCTTCTCTGGATACGCCGATTAGGACGGCCCTGAACCTCATAGCCTCCATGAGCTGGAAGGTAGTTGTGGCTTCTGAAGTCCTGGCCATTCCCAAATACAGTATAGGATATCAGATGCTTAACTCCAAATATTATCTGGAGACAGCGGATCTCTTTGCATATATGATAGTTCTCATTGCCTTAAGCCTTATCATGGAAAGGGCTGTGGCAGGTCTTTCGGGAATGAACAGCAGGGGAACGGGCAAGGCTGTGAGAAAGGCAGCTCAGAAGTCGGAGACTCTGGGCGCGCTTCCTCCTGCTCCTGAAATCAGGCTGGAAAGGGTATCGAAGAGCTTCATTACTGAAGACGGAAAAGTAAGCCCGGCTCTTAAGGATTTCAGTGCAGAATTCCGCGAGGGAGTGACGGCGGTTCTCGGACCTTCAGGAGAAGGAAAGACCACCATGGCGAGACTCATATCGGGACTTGAAGAGGCTGATTCAGGTGAGATCAGAACAGGGGACTCAAGGATCGCATATCTTTTCCAGGAAGACAGGCTTCTTCCCTGGCTCAATGTGAGGGACAACATGCTGCTCTCCTTTGTTTCAGGAAAGGCTGAAGGGCAGGATCCGGAAGCTTCCGTAAAAGAAATGGCTGAGAAGCTTGAGATCTCAGACGCCCTTAACATGATGCCTGGAGAGCTCTCGGGAGGCATGGCTCACAGGGCAGCTCTCGGAAGGACACTTCTCTATAGAGGTAACCTTCTCATACTGGACGAACCCTTCAGAGGGCTTGATGAGGAGCTAAGGGAGAGAATAATAGGAAGGCTTTCGGAATATCTGGGAGATGGAGGTACAGGCCACACGGTCATTCTCATAACCCACGATGAAGACCTGGCAGATAAGCTCTCGGACAAAAGAATAAACATATGAAAAAACCCGGCTCATCGAGCCGGGTAAATTTGTTATTTCATCTTTTCTCTTATGGATGAGAGTCTGTCAAGTGCTGAAAGCAGGGTCTCATCTTTTTTTGCGAAGTGGAAGCGGATGTAGTTGTTGACGGGCTCCTTGAAGAAGCTGGATCCGGGAACGGTTCCTACTCCTACCTTCTCGCAGAGACGCTCTGCAAACTCCAGGTCGGATTCGCCGGGCTTGGCGAATTCGGAGATGTCCATCATAACATAGTAGGCTCCCTGGGGTACGTTATGTACGAGGCCGATGTCGTCCATGCCCTTTAAGAAGAGGTCACGCTTATGTGTGTAGTGGGCGAGAAGCTCATCGTAGTATGAGTCAGGGAACTGAAGACCGGTTACCACTGCCTCCTGGAGAGGATGAGCTGCTCCTACTGTGAGGAAATCGTGGACCTTTTTGATGCGGTCTGTGATCTCATAGGGAGCGATGGTGTATCCCAGTCTCCAGCCTGTGATGGAATAGGTTTTTGAAAGTGAACCGGTGCAAATGGTTCTTTCGCGCATGCCGGGAAGGGATGCGATATATACGTGTTCGTAAGGCTTATATACGATATGCTCGTATACTTCGTCGGTTACGCAGTAAGCATCGTATTTTTTGATGATATCGGCGATGACCGTGAGCTCTTCTCTTGTGAAGACCTTGCCGCAGGGATTGGAAGGGTTGCAGAGAATGAGAGCCTTGGCGCCCTGTCTGAAGGCATCCTCCAGGACCTCGGGGTCGAAGTCATAGGTGGGAGGAACCAGGGGGATATAGATGGGCTCTGCTCCTGAAAGTATGGTATCTGCACCGTAGTTTTCATAGAAGGGTGAGAATATGGCTACCTTGTCTCCGGGATTGCAGATGGTCATCATGGCAGCCATCATGGCTTCAGTTCCGCCGCAGGTCATTACGACTTCTTCTTCAGGGTTGATATCGATACCCATGAAGTGGGACTGCTTGGCGGCCAGAGCGTGTCTGGTGCTTTCAGCTCCCCAGGTGAGAGAGTACTGCTGATAGCGTCCGTCCTCTGCTACTTCCTTGAGACGTTCGATGAGTTCCTTGGGAGGATCGAAGTCCGGGAAACCCTGTGAGAGGTTGACTGCGTCATATTTAAGGCTGATACGCGTCATTCTGCGGATTACTGAATCTGTAAATGTGTCTGTGCGGTATGATAGTGGTTTCATTTCAGCTGCCTTTCTTAAAATAAAAAATACGTAAAACAGTATATCATAATATTTTGTTTTTGTAACGCACAAAATTACAATTTTTTGTTTACAAAGAACAAAATGTAGTTTTGCAATTAATTATTGATTCTAACAGACAGGAGAGAGACTATGTACGATTTCACAGACATTGAAAAATATCCTGTGGCTGTTCTCGGCGCAGGTTCCGTAGGAAGAACATGCGCAGCAGACTGCAAGCTGGCAGGAAACACCGTAAGATTATTTGATATCCAGCCCTTTGCCGAGAAGTCTCTTAAGTATCTGGCAAAGACCGGAGTGACCCTTGTGGGACATCCCAAGAACAAATACGGATTTGTCGGTGGCTCTGATTACCTAATTACAGTAGAAAACTATATTATTTTTTCTACAATGACTC
>CAMPCK010000099.1 GCA_946645735.1 uncultured Clostridia bacterium | reverse complement strand
TCTCGGCAGCCTGTATTTAAGCTGGGCCAGTTCAACCTGAAGCTTACCCTCTCTTGAAGATGCTCGCTTCGCAAAAATATCCAGTATGAGGATCACCCTGTCTATCACGCGCACGTTAAAAGCGTCCTCAAGATTTCTGAGCTGCATACCGCTCAGTTCGTCATTGAAGACCACAAGATCCGCTTCCATGTTATTTACAAGTTCTGCGATCTCTTCAACCTTACCCTTCCCAATCAGGGTGGCAGTATTGGGCTTTTCCATATTCTGGATCACATTTCCCAGCACTTCAATGGAATCTGCCTCACACAGACCTTTCAGTTCCTCCATGGAATAGGAAATATCCTCGCCGAGCTGAACTCCGACGAGGATAGCCTTATATTCCTCTTCTTTAATTACTTCGTTATTGTCATTAAACTTCAGCATTTTTTACCGTTTCCCTTAAGAAAGGATTCAGGATCCTGATATATGTGCCCTTCATACCGAGGGACTTGGTCTCAAGTATCCCTGCGCTCTCAAGTTTCTTAAGAGCATTTACAATGACTGAATTTGTCAGCTTGTACTGGGTCGCAACCTTGGATGCAACCAGTATGGCCTCATCCTCGTCAAAGGACTTCATGATCTTGGAAAGAGCATCCTTCTCCGAGAAAGAAAGCGTATCAAGAGCCATTTCGCAGGACATCTTCTGATTTCTTTCCTGAGCCTTTTCAAGCTGGAGCTTCCTCTGGATCTCAAGACCCACTACCGTAGCTCCGAATTCGCAGAGGACTATCTCTTCATCGCTGAAAGGTCTTTCATATCTGGTAAGAAGGATGGTTCCCTGACGGACGTTTCCGCATACGCAGGGTATTATGGTGTGATATTTGTCCTTCATGGGATAATCTTCGCCCAGAAGCACGGCAATATTATCGCCCCTTAAGTTGGACTGGGTCTGAAGCACCTCAAGGAACATCTGGTTATGCTCGAAAGGAACCTTCTCGCTTCCAGCTTCATCATCAGGAATAATGGAAGAATCGTTCTCCTTTTCGTATGCAACACCCAGGACCTTTCCCCTGTTGTCTATGATATAGAAATTGGCTTCTGTCAGTTCTGACAGGATCCTGCTAAGGTCTTCGTAACTGAGATTTCCCGTGGTGCTTTCTGTGAGCACCCAGTTAAGTCTCCTGATCTTAGTCAAAAAATCATCCATCTCACTGCCTCCTTTTAAGCGGAAAGTCTGTTACAGGATATATCTGTCGAGATCTTCTCTTGAGATGGTCTCCTGGAATCTTTCCTTGACATAATCTTCATCGATCACGATATGTGTCATTTCAGGGCTGGGAACGTTGAAGGAAACGTCTTCAAGAAGCTTCTCCATTACGGTGTGAAGTCTTCTGGCTCCGATGTTCTCAGTCTGTTCATTCATGAGATATGAGATTGTAGCGATCTCCTGGATACCGTCTTCCGTGAACTCAAGCTCTACGCCTTCTGTCTCAAGAAGAGCCACATGCTGCTTGGTAAGAGCATTCTGAGGCTGAGTGAGGATCTTCACGAAATCATCCTTTGTAAGGCTGTCGAGAGTAACTCTGATGGGGAATCTTCCCTGAAGCTCAGGAATGAGGTCCGTGGGCTTGGATACGGAGAATGCTCCTGCGCCTATGAAAAGAATGTGGTCTGTCTTTACGGGACCATACTTGGTGTTTATAACGGAACCTTCTACGATGGGAAGGATGTCCCTCTGAACTCCCTCACGGGATACGTCAGCACCTGATGTCATACGGGATCCGGATGCTATCTTATCGATCTCATCTATGAATATTATACCATTTTGTTCAGCGTTGGCAACAGCCTCGTCTGTAACCTGGTCCATATCGATGAGCTTGGTAGCTTCCTGCTCTCTTAAGATCTTTCTTGCTTCGGAAACCTTGCAGTTTTTCTTTCTGGTCTTCTGGGGAACGTCTCCTCCGAAGATATTTCCGATGGCGATGGTCATGCCCTCGTTGGACATGTCAAGCTGGTTGCCCTTGGGAGCAGCAACCACTTCGATCTCAATATACTGATCTTCAAGAAGGCCGGCTCTCAGCTGTTCCCTAACCTGCTCTCTTGCATATTCAACGTCTCTGTCTTCCTGGGTCTTTTCCTTCTCCTGCTGATCCAGGTACTGCTGCTTCTGGCTCTGATATCCGCCGGAATTCATGATAAAATCGAAGGGGCTCTTCTTTTCATTGATATTCTTTTTCTTTCCGGGGATGATGGCTTCAACGATCTTTTCTTCTGCGATCTGGTCTGCCACCTCATACTTTTCCTCAAGCTTTGACTGCTTGGTAACTCTTAAGGATGCTTCAACAAGATCCCTTACCATGGAATCAACGTCTCTTCCCACATAGCCCACTTCAGTGAACTTGGTGGCTTCTACCTTTACAAAGGGTGCATCCATGAGTTTTGCAAGACGTCTTGCGATCTCAGTCTTACCGCATCCTGTAGGTCCCATCATGAGGATGTTCTTGGGAGTGATCTCCTCTCTCA
Organism: uncultured Clostridia bacterium; assembly: GCA_946645735.1. The sequence goes on along the minus strand of CAMPCK010000099.1, from coordinate 2,301 downwards.
TCTCTTCAGTAAGAAGAGATCTTCTGTATCTGTTGCGGAGAGCGATGGCCACGGATTTCTTGGCCTCATTCTGTCCGATGATATACTTGTCCAGTTCAGAAACGATCTCCTTGGGTGTCATGTTATAGAGCTTATTAGCCATTGATCTCGCCTCCTTCTTCATCAAGCTTGAGCACTGTGATATTGTCGTTTGTATATACGCAGATGGAGCTTGCGATCTTAAGGGATTCCCTTACGATCTCCTCAGCCTTCATATCTGTGTGATTATACAAAGCATTTGCAGCGGAGTATGCGAAATTACCGCCGGAGCCTATGGCTACGAAGGGCTGATCGGGTTCGATGACTTCACCGTTTCCTGAAATTACCAGAAGGTTCTCTCTGTCCATTACGATCATGAGGGCTTCAAGGTTTCTCATTCCCCTGTCGGATCTCCACATCTGAGCGAGGTCAACTGCAGCCTTCTTGAGGTTTCCGGAATGTTCATCAAGCTTAGCCTCAAACTTCTCTGTAAGTGAAAAAGCATCAGCAACAGAACCTGCAAAACCTGACAGGACCTGTCCCTTGTATATCTTTCTTACTTTCTTTGCGCCGTTTTTCATGATGGCATGCTCACCCATGGTGACCTGGCCGTCTCCTCCGATAGCTATGTCATCAGGTCCGCGTCTTACTGCGCAGATAGTTGTCGCATGAAATTGAATCTTATTATCCATAAATGACATTATCCTCCCTATTATTACTCTTTATATTTACAATTATCATTTGAACATGCCAGTTTTGTGTTTTTGCCGTGTTTTTCAAGTAAAAGTTCACCGCAAACCGGGCATTTTTTGTTAACAGGTTTATACCAGTAGGATCTGGTGCACTTGGGATAGTTGGAGCAGCCGTAGAAGATCTTGCCTCTCTTGCTCCTCTTCTCCAGAATGTCTCCTCCGCAGTCCGGGCATTTGACTCCTGTGGTCTGTACTATTGCCATGGTATTCCTGCAGTCAGGGAATCCTGAGCAGGCCATGAACTTGCCGAATCTTCCTGACTTGATGAGCATGGGTTTGCCGCACTTGTCGCAAAGGATCTCCTTGCCGTTTTCATCAAGGGCGGGCTCTTCCTTCTGCTTGACGCGCTCCATGGTAAGAGCTTCCTCAAGTTCCTTTTTGAAGGGACCATAGAAGTCTCTTATGATCTGCTTCCATTCCTGATGGCTGACTTCAACTTCATCAAGCTTGTCCTCCATTTCGGAAGTGAAGTTGAGATCGACGATCTCTGAGAAATGCTTTTCCATAAGGTCTGTAACTATGAATCCCAGGTCTGTAGGCTTGAGGATCCTGGTTCTTGCAGGCCTTACGATATATTCCTTATCCAGCAGGTTTGAAATGGTAGGAGCATAGGTAGAAGGTCTTCCTATGTTCTTTTCTTCCATTTCCTTTACGAGACCTGCTTCAGTGAATCTCTGAGGAGGCTCCGTGAACTTCTGCTCGGGTTCGATTCCTTCACAGCTGAGTTCATCACCCGGCTTAAGGTCAGGAAGAGTCTTATCCTTATCTTCATCCCTGTTGGATGCATATACAGTCTGATATCCGGGGAAGGTCCTCTTGGAACCGTTGGCTTTAACGGTATAGTCTCCGTTCTGGATGCTGACCTGAGTCGTGTCGAATCTGGCAGCTGCCATCTGGCTTGCCACGAATCTTTCCCAGATGAGTTTGTACAGTTTATATAGGTCCTTGTCCACATCCTTTATTTCATCGGGAAGGATATGCACATCCGTGGGTCTTATGGCTTCGTGGGCATCCTGAATGTCCTTCTTCTTGTTGGTATATACGTTGTATGCCGCATATTCCTTTCCGTAGGTATCGCATATGAAGCCATAGCATGCCTTGCGGGCTTCATCGGAAATTCTCACGGAGTCAGTTCTCATATATGTTACAAGACCCAGGGTTCCTCTTCCCGGGACATTGACTCCTTCATAGAGTCTCTGGACAACGGACATGGTCTTTTTGGTACTGAATCCAAGCTTGTTTGACGCATCCTGCTGCATGGAGCTTGTGGTAAAGGGTGCAAAGGGCTTGGACAGCCTTTCCTTCTCCGTTACGGTATCAACTATATATTTTCCCTGATTCAGATCAGAAATTACCTTGTCAGCTTCTTCCTGATTGCTGACCACAAGTTTCTCTCCCTTGAAATCCTGGACCTTTCCCCTGAATTTTTTGCTCTTCTTGAGGTCCACATAAATGTTCCAGTATTCCTTGGGAACAAAGGCCTCGATCTCCTTCTCCCTGTCGCAGACGATCTTAAGGGTCGCAGACTGGA
>CAMPCK010000098.1 GCA_946645735.1 uncultured Clostridia bacterium | reverse complement strand
TTGGCGTTGTTGGTGTCTCAGGCTCAGTCGGTTTTACCAATTTGATAGTCTGACCCTCGTCGTTATCAAAGCAGTATTCAGATGCATCATCGATGTTTTCGGATATCGTTCTTGCTATCTCGTGGATCATGGGGCAGCATACAGGGCCTTTCATTTCTTCAGCAATAACTTTATTAATCTCTTTGTTTTCCATTTTCTTCAAGGATAGTCTTTTCATCTTCAGTCATCTGTACTTTAGTCTTGTTTCCGAACATGGGATCACCTCCGTTTCATATTATGAGTGTATAACAAAAAAGACAGTCCGTAAATTATGCGAATATCAACAGAGATCGCACAGTTGTAATAGACTGTCTGATACATATAATGAAGATGTAAAAGAGTTTTAGGGATTTTGCAGGAACGACTCCTGTGTATACGACAGGAGTCGGAAAAAAACCTAAAAATGTAGGGAGTCCACTATATATGGACATTGATCAAAATAGCCCACTAAAAAATTTGCCCTGGTAAAAGTAAAGTGGAACTCCTAAAATAATGTCAATTTTTTAGAGACTGTACCTATATTGAGTGGTATTGAACGTATATGATCGAAAATCCGGAAAATGCCGGAACCCTTGAAAATCAAGGAAAATCAAAAGCTCTCACGATTAAGTGAGAGCTTTGTCAATGGTGCGGATAACAGGAGTCGAACCTGCATGGTGTTACCCACACGGACCTGAACCGTGCGCGTCTGCCAATTCCGCCATATCCGCATGTTCTTTGCTGAACATTAGTATTATATAACAAGCCTGTCAAAAAATCAAAGACTTTTTGCTTTTTACACTAAAAACATTTTGTGCTATACTTGTAATGTCCCGGGCAGGCATTTAGCTGGCCCGGAACACGAAACCATTATGGAGATAACTATGAAAGAAATACTATTGAAACCACAGGAACCATACTTCAGTCACCTGGAGGTGGACGTGCTGGATTTCCCGAACGGGACATCAGCGGAACCGCGCAAAAGGATGACCGTTACCATCGAATACTCTGAATTCGATGTGAAGCAGATCCGAAGGGACGGCCGCGATCTGGACGGAGTCATGGAATACTATAACGACTGGCTCTATGATCTCATCCGGGCCAGACTTCTGGACGACTGGACAGCGGTCGGCGGTCTTGAGGAAACAATGAGTATAGTCAGGGATCATATTTCCGGAATGTTTGAGGCGTGACTTTGAAAGAAAACGAGACCGTTAAAACTCAATCATCCGGGCCAAATGAACTTGTAAACGACTTCACCAAAGGAAACGTTACCGGCAGACTGATCAAGTTCGCCACACCGCTGTTTCTCGGGAATATGCTTCAGGTAGTCTACAACATGGTGGACATGATGATCGTTGGAAACGTGATAGGTAAAGCAGGTCTCTCCGCAGTATCCATCGGAGGAGATCTGAATAACCTTCTCACCTTCCTTGCAATGGGATTCACCAATGCGGGAACTATCATAATATCCCAGTATATAGGAGCAGGTCAGCGCAGGAATGTAGGCCGATTCATAGGCACCTTTGCCATCAGCATGACTTCTTTCGCGCTAATCGTGACAGTTATAGCTGCACTTCTCCATGAAAACATACTTAACTGGATGAACACTCCGCCTGAAGCCTGGTCAGAGGCTAAAAACTACTGTCTGACGTGCATCCTGGGATTATTGTTCATCTATGGATATAACGCGGTTAGCGGCGTTCTGAGAGGCATGGGAGACTCCAGACATCCCTTCATATTCATCGCGATAGCTGCTGCTCTTAATATCGTCCTGGATTGCGTATTCGTCATCGGACTTAATACAGGAGCCTTCGGAGCCGCTCTGGCCACAGTCATCAGTCAGGGCTTCAGCTTCATAGCCTGCGTCTTCTTTCTCGCCAAAAACCGTCACAGACTGGGATTTGAGATAGACAGAAGCTGTCTCAGGGTCGACAGGGACATGTTCCTCACCATGGTGAAGCTGGGAATCCCCATGGCTCTTAAGAGCACGTCGGTAGCCTTCTCCAAGATGTTCGTCAACTCGTATATAAATTCCTTTGGAGTCACCGTTTCTGCAGTTACAGGCATAGGTTCTAAGCTGAACCACATGATAGCCCAGTGTTCCAACGCCTTCAATACAGCTGGGTCTGCCATGGTTGGTCAGAACATCGGGGCTGAAAAATACGACCGCGTGCCGAAGATCCTGATCTCCGATTTCAGCATAATGGCCGTGATCGGTTCTTTAGGGGCAGCTGTACTCATTTTGTTCCCCGAAGTCGTGTTCGGACTTTTCACTCAGGAACCTGAAGTGCTGGACGTCTGTATGGAGTTCATTCCGGTGGCAGTTATCATCTTCATCGGCTCCGCATTCAGAGCACCTGCCAATGCTCTTTCAAACGGAACCGGTAACTTCGCTGTGAATTTCGCCATAGCCATACTGGACGCAATCGTTATCCGTATAGGTCTGGCTCTTCTCTTGGGTCTCACCTTCGGGATGGGTTACACCGGCTTCTGGTTCGGTGATGCCATCGCAGGGTTCACACCCTTCGTAGTAGGAGGCATCTTCTACCTGTCCGGTAAATGGAAGACTAATAAATACGTTATAAAGAAGTAAAAAATAAGCCGGAGGCTGAAACCTCCGGCTTTGTTTTTATTCAAGTTTACCCTGCTCCTTCGCAAAGTCGAGCAGGTCTTTTATTCGCCTGTTCTGGGTGCCTATCGGCACTCCTGCGTTTATCACGCGGCTCACTGAAGTTATCAGTTCCTTTGCCCTTTCGAAGGCAGCATCCTCGATCTCTTCAAAGGGTTTCTCCGTCACCACCTCGCAGGCAAGGAGCCTTGCAAGCTGGTAGTCCATATCGTTCAGATAGAGCGGTCCTGCTGCGAAGGCTGTATTTGTCTTCTGAAGCTCCCTGAAGACCGGTATTCCCGTTCCTCCTGAACTTATGACGAAGACTTCCGGCTTATCACCTGCGGGCTTCATGAGCTCAATGGATCCGAACATGGGATCAAAGAATCCGTTATCGATATTGTAGAGTTCTTTGATCACATCTTCCTGAAATACTTCCTGAGGTGTGCCGTATCTGGTTATATGGTCTCCTGAAACGCAGACGATCTTGTCCGATATCTTCTGTGCCAGGTCTATCTCATGAAGTGTCATGATGATGGTGATGCCGTTCTGCTTTGCCATCCTTCCCAGGATGCTCAGCAGTTCCAGCTTGTACCTGATATCAAGGAAGGACGTAGGCTCGTCCAGAATGATGATCTCAGGCTCCTGACAGATGGCTCTCGCCAGCAGGATACGCTGCTTCTGTCCGTCTGAGATGGCGTTGAAATCGCGGCCTCCCAGATCCAGTGCGTTTACCGCGCGAAGCGCGTCATCTACCTTTTCTTCATCCTCATGGGAGAGAATTCCGAGACGTCCTGTGTATGGATAACGTCCGGTAGCAACGATATCGTGGCAGGTAAGGAGTTCCGTCTTCAGTCTTTCGGTGAGGACTACTGCCATCTTGGTTGACAGCTCCTTATACGAGATCGATCTTATCTCCTGGCTGTCGAACATTACCTGGCCGCCGATGATCTCCAGCTGCCTGGTGATACTCTTCAGGATAGTTGACTTTCCTGCGCCGTTAGGTCCTATCAGCGTAACGATATCGCCTTTTTTGATATCAAGACAGATATCGTGGATCAGGACTTTTTTGTTGTATCCTACGGAGAGGTTCGAGAGTTCGAAATACTTTTCGTTCATTTCATCCCCCTCCTTCTGTTTATCATCATGTAGATGACTACCGGCGCACCGAAGATGGACGTAACGGTACTGATGTTGAGTTCCAGAGGCGCAAAGGCAAGCCTTGCGATCAGGTCACAGAACATGCAGAACACCGCTCCTCCTACAAAGGTGGCAGGTATCACCACTATCGGCTTGGACGTACCGAGAGCCCCCTTGATCAGGAAAGGCACTGCGATACCTACGAAGGAGATAGGCCCTGCGAAAGCCGTAACTGTTGCCGAGAATATGCTGGAAAGCAAGATCAGCGCTACTCTGAAGAATTTGATATTGACTCCGATGGACTGCGCGTAGGCTTCTCCCAGCTGATAAGCTCCTATGGGCTTGGAGCAAAGGAATGTAAGCACAAAGGTTATGCCCACCACAACAGCTGTGATACGCACGTTTGACCAGCTCATGCCGGAAAAGCTTCCAAGTGACCAGCCATGAAGGTTGACTATGTCTGAATCGCTTGCGAAGGTCACTATGAAGTCTGTCACAGCTGAGCAGATGTATCCTATCATGATACCCGCAACCAGAAGGGCCGCCATGTTCTTTATGCGCCTTGCCACCAAAAGGATGAATCCTATGGATACCAGGGATCCGACGAAAGCGGCTGCGATCAGCGAATATGAATTCATGGTGTATCCCAGGCTCAGGCTGAATATCATGGTAAAGGCTACCACCATCTTCGCTCCGGATGAGATACCCAGAACGAAGGGGCCGGCGATGGGATTCTCGAAGAAGGTCTGAAGCAGGAAACCTGATAAGCTCAGGGCTCCTCCCAGCATTGCCGCCATCAGGATACGCGGAAGTCTTATTCTCCAGATGATATCCACTTCCTTGGCGTCACCGGACTTGGTGAACAGTATCTCAAATATCCTTGAGATGGGAATGTTGACATTACCGGAATTGATATTCACGACGATGATTATGAAGAACGCTATCGCAAGGGTCACGAACACCGCTGTATAACGGCTACGCCTTCTAAGATTTTCATGGCGAAAACTCTCGGCTGCCGTATTTTTTTCTGCGATCTTATTATCTGTCATAAATTACTCCAGTTTAGAAATGAATTGAAGCTTGCTCTCAGG
>CAMPCK010000097.1 GCA_946645735.1 uncultured Clostridia bacterium | reverse complement strand
CCTGTTGCAGGTATCGCCATGGGACTCATCGAGAGAGTAAAGGAAGACGGAACATCAGAGTTCGCTATCCTCAGCGATATCCAGGGAATGGAAGACTTCCTTGGTGACATGGACTTCAAGGTAACAGGAACTGAAGACGGCGTTACCGCTATCCAGATGGATATCAAGGTGCACGGACTTTCCAGAGACATCCTTGAGAAGGCTCTTCGCCAGGCTAAGGAAGGCAGAATGTTCATCATGGAAAAGATGCTGGAAGAGATCCCCGCACCTCGTGAAGAGATGTCCAAGTGGGCACCCAGAGCTCTCAGCCTTAAGATCAATCCTGACAAGATCAGAATAGTCATCGGCAAGGGCGGCGAGACCATCAACGGCATGGTTGACAAGTACGGCGTAAAGATCGACATCAGCGATGACGGCCTCGTTTCCATCTATGGTACAGACGCTGCTATGACAGAAGCCTGCAAAAAGGAGATCGAGATGCTCACAAAGGACGTTGAAGTAGGCGAGATCTACGAAGGAACCGTAACACGTATCCTCAACACAGCCAAGGGATCCGTCGGCGCATTCATCGAGATCCTGCCCGGCAAGGAAGGACTCCTTCACATCTCCAAGATGGCCAAGGAGAGAGTTGCCAAGGTAGAGGACGTTATGAACGTAGGCGACAAGGTTACCGTAAAGGTAGTTGAGATCGACTCTCAGGACAGAATCAACCTTTCAAGAAAGGAACTTCTGTAATATAATATACAAGGGGTAAAAAATGTTCCGTAAGACTGATACCAGAGCAGCATCAGGCCGCAGGACCTCCTCCAGAAAGAGGAAGTGCAGCGGATTCAAGGTCTCATGGACAGAAATTACAGCAATGGTAATAGTGATATTCTGCCTGGGTTTCATCCTGGGCAGACTATCCGCCAATGAGACCTCCTATAAGGGGCTTGGCGAGGCTCATGAGATCCCATTGAACGAGTATGACCAGATGGCATACTACTATACAGATGACGGCAGACTCCATTATGAGGATGATGATTATACTTCCATCCAGGTAATGGATGTTTCCTATGCCCAAAAAAACATCGACTGGCAGAAAGTCAAGGATGACGGTATCGACATGGCCATGATCAGGCTCGGATACAGGGGATATGAGACAGGTCAGCTCAACCTGGATGAATATTTTGATGCCAACTGCAAAGGGGCTAAGGAAGCGGGCATCGAAGCCGGCGTATACTTCTTCTCCCAGGCTATAACCGTTGAGGAAGCCGAGGAAGAGGCCAAGTATGCCATAAAATACTATAAGAAGAAAAAACTTAAAGGACCCATAGCCTTCGATATGGAACCCATAAACGGCGCCAACCGCATAACCCATCTCACCACAGAGGAGAGGACGGCCATTGCGGACGCCTTTATGAGCTACGTCAAAAAGAAAGGTTATGAGCCTTTGCTTTACGGCAATCCCACATGGCTGAGAGGAAGTCTTGACCTCAGCCTTCTGACAGATTATGATGTGTGGCTTGCGCACTATATTGATGTAACTGCATACCCCTATGATTACGTAATGTGGCAGTATACTTCAAAAGGCAAAGTTGCAGGAATTACGGGAAACGTAGACCTGAATGTAATGCTTGTGAAGAAATGATTTTCCGATAATTACAGGATATTTTGTTATGAAAAAAATCTTAGCTCTGGTATTATCCATAGTGCTGGTTTTCTCCATGGCAGCTTGCGGAGGAGAAACAACAGCTCCCGAAGGACAGGGAAGTACGGATAATACGGAGTCTCAGACAAGTGAAAATACAGAGAGCAACAACGGGGAACTGACCTTTATGGGTGTGAAAACCGAGCCTGCAAAAAAGGCAGAGGCCAGGTTTTCGGATCTTGTGGTTGAATCTTCAGCGGGAACTCTTCAGGTAAAAAGCCTTACGGATGAAACTGAGATTTCAGACAGTGATAAACTTGAGAAAGTCATTTCCGGAGAGTGTGATATCGCTGTAGGCACCTGTGATGCCTTCACTGAAACCCTGGGAGACCTGTATCTTTTTGATATGTTCGGACTTTTCGGGTCGAAGGATGAGGTCAAGGCTTTCCTAGGCGGTGAGGCTGTCAACACCCTTAAGGCCTCTCTGGAGGAATCCGGCCTCGAACTTCTCGGTATCTGGGATAAGGGATTCAATCAGATACTTCTTTCTGAGATGCCCATCAGGATGCCGGACGACCTTCAGGGTTTAAGAATAGGAACCGGCATAAGCGAAGACGCCCTGAAGCTCTGGAGCAAAACCGGAGCGGATCCGTCTCATGCAGAAGGCAGTGATGTTCTCATCAATCTGGAAGAGTGGGCCATAGATGCCTACGACGGAAGTGTTGAAACCATGGCGAGCCTTGAGGCTCAGAATGCAGGCGCTTACCTGGTGGAAACCGCTCATTCCTATACGCCCTATATCTGCGTCATGAATCTGGAAAAATTCAACAGCATGACCGATGTCCAGAAGAGTGCGATCCTGGATTCCATGAGAGAGGTGCAGATGAACAGCTTCTCAGAGAGCGATGCCTATGAGAGCTATCTTCTGTCTGAATTCCAGAAAGCGGGAATTGAGGTCATTCAGCTCACAGATGAAGAAAAAACTGCATTCAATGAAGTCCTCGTTACTGAGAGTGCAGAAAAAACAATCAAAAAACTCATGCCTCATCCTGAAATACTTGATGCAGCCAAAGAGGAACTGAAGGTGTTGAGAGAATCGCAGGTGGCTGATGCTCAGTAATTTAATAGTTTCAATAGAAGCCGTAGCACCCATGTTTATTATTATATTCCTGGGTGTTTTAATAAGAAAAGCAGGAGTCATCACTCCCGATGAAACCAAAAAATTCAATAAGCTGATCTTTATCTGCTGTTTCCCGCCTCTCATGTTCAGCAACCTTTACGGCAAAGAACTGGGAGATGCGGTGAACCCGAAGCTCATAATATTCACCCTTGCCACGGTGCTTACCCTCTACTTTATTACGATATTCATCGTACTTAAGATAGAAAAAAGCCCCCGCACAAGAGGAGCCATGATCCAGGCAATCTACAGGTCCAACTTCGTAATCATGGGAATCCCCATAGTCCAGAATGTTTTCGGAAGAGGGGAACTGGCTGTTACGGCGGTCATGGTTACCATAGTGGTTCCCATGTATAATATACTGGCCGTCATCACCCTTGAAGTCTTCAGGGGTGGCAGGCCCAGCTTCCGGGAGATGTTTAAGGATCTTGCAAAAAACCCCATCATTATCGGAGCCCTTGCAGGAATCTTCGCTATCCTCGTCCATCTTAAGCTGCCATATGCAGTAGAAGCGCCTATAAATATGCTGGCAGAGGCGGCAACGCCTGTGACCCTTCTTCTTCTCGGAGCATCCTTTAACTTTGAAAGCGTGAGCAGGGAGAAGAGGAATCTGATAATCTGCCTTCTGGGAAGGCTTGTGTGCTTCCCTTCGGTAGGTCTCATAGGGGGCATGCTCATGGGGTTCAGAGGAGTTGCACTTCTCACACTGGTTGCGATCTTCGCATCGCCCTCTGCCATCACATCATACACCATGGCGCAGCAGATGGATTCGGACTATGAGCTTGCGGGAAACTGCGTTATCTTCAGTTCGCTGATATCATGCCTGACCATGTTCCTGTGGATCTTCCTTCTGAAGACCCTGGGCATGTTTTAAACCTGAACTTGACTCCCGGTTCCGCCGGGAGTTTTTTGGTGCGCATAAAAAATCCCCATTGTATGAAAGTGTAAGATAAGTTATAATTATTTTGTATAAATATGTTTATTTAAAAGGAGGGGGCTCATGGCAAAGGAAAAGACTCTCATCGAGATGATCGATATCTCAAAGTCCTATGACGGTGAAGTTGTCCTCGACGAATTCAATTTAAACATCAAAGAGAACGAGTTCATAACCCTGCTGGGACCTTCAGGCTGCGGCAAGACTACCACCTTAAGGATCCTGGGGGGCTTTACTATGCCCGATACAGGGAAGGTATTGTTCCAGGGTGAGGATATGACCTATATGCCGGCCAATAAAAGGCCGCTGAATACGGTATTCCAGAAATATGCGCTCTTCCCTCATATGAATATAGCGGATAACATCGCTTTCGGACTTAAGATCTCAGGAAAGTCTCAGGAGTATATCAATGACAAGATCAAATATGCTCTGAAACTAGTAAACTTAAGCGGATACGAGAAGCGTGCTGTCACATCTCTTTCGGGAGGCCAGCAGCAGAGGATCGCCATCGCCCGTGCTATCGTAAACGAGCCGAGGGTTCTTCTTCTGGACGAACCTCTGGGAGCACTGGACCTTAAGCTCAGACAGGAGATGCAGTACGAGCTGAGACGTCTCAAGAACGAGCTGGGAATCACCTTCCTTTATGTAACCCATGATCAGGAGGAGGCTCTCACCATGAGCGACAAGGTAGTCGTCATGAACCAGGGCTACATCCAGCAGATGGGCACACCGGAGCAGATATACAACGAGCCTGAGAACGCCTTCGTTGCAGACTTCATCGGAGACTCCAACATCGTTGACGGTGTTATGGTGGAGGATTACGTTGTAAAGATCAACGGATATAAGTTCCCCTGTATCGATTCAGGTTTCGGAAAGAACAAGCCTGTGGACGTGGTTATCCGTCCTGAGGATATCGAGATCGGCAAGCCCGGGTCCGGCATTATGGACGGCGTGGTTACTTCCAACGTATTCATCGGCGTTCACTATGAGATGTGCATAGAAGCCGGCGGCATCGAATGGCTCTGCCAGAACACGAAGAGCTTCAAAGTAGGGCAGCAGGTATCCATCGGAGTTGCTCCCGAGAATATACAGATCATGAACAAGCCTCAGTCCGAGGACGAAGAGGCT
>CAMPCK010000096.1 GCA_946645735.1 uncultured Clostridia bacterium | reverse complement strand
ACACGGGTTCCCGATGCGCAAGTGTAGGTTCTTTTATGTTTCCTTTAACGAATAACCCAGGATATAGTTCAATATTTAAGTACCCGAATGCGTATTACTCGTCGAGGAGTTCTACTGCACAGTTGTGGTGTACTTTCTGTACGTCTTCGTTTTCTTCAAGAAGATTGATCATCTTGGATAATCTCTTAAGATCTTCCGGCTTGGGTGTTGCTTCAACTGTAGGAACCTTCTCGATATCAGCTTCTACGAATTCATAGCCGGCATCCTTCATTCCTGTAAGAACATCAGTGAAATCTGCAGGATCAGTATAGATTACGAAGGAATCTCCCTCGTTTACCATATCATCAGCACCTGCTTCAAGGGCTGCATCCATAACTGTATCCTCATCGAGGTCGCCTTCTTCGTTATCGAGAACGAGAACACCCTTGGAGTTAAACATATAGGATACGCATCCCGGTGTGCCGAGGTTTCCTCCGTATTTATCGAAGGTTGAACGCACTGATGAAGTGGTTCTGTTTGAATTATCTGTAAGAGCTTCTACGATAACAGCAACGCCGCCGAGTCCGTAACCTTCAAATGTCATTTCCTCATAGCTTGCGCCGCCAAGCTCTCCTGTACCTTTCTTGATAGCTCTCTGAATGTTGTCATTAGGCATAGAAATAGCTTTAGCCTTTTCAATAGCCAGTCTCAGAGAGGCATTATAATCAGGATCTCCTCCGTCCTTGGCAGCTACAGTGATAGCCTTTGCATATTTAGTGAACATTGCTGCTCTCTTTGAGTCCTGTGCGGCCTTTCTGCCCGCAATTGTACCGTGTCTTCCCATGAGACACCTCCCTCTCTACATAGTTTTAGTAATGGTATTATACACCCTGAAAAGATAGATTTCAAGGGGGTTCAGGGCATATATAAGCAAAAGAGCCCCTTGCAGGGCCCTTTTGGTCGCAAATCTTTTATATGGCTTTCTTCTTGCCCAGATTATGATGTGCGTTTGCCATCATAAGTTTGATTCGGTTGATCTGGTTTACGTTTGATGCACCAGGGTCGTAGTCAATGGCTACGATGTTTGCTCCGGGGAATTTCTCCCTTATGGCCTTCATCATGCCCTTTCCTGTTACATGGTTGGGTAAGCATGCGAAGGGCTGGAGACATGCGATGTTTGTAGCACCTGACTTGATGAGATCGATCATCTCACCTGTAAGGAGCCATCCTTCTCCGCACTGGTTTCCGTTGGAAGCGATAGCTGATGCTTCCCTTGAAGTCTCTTCTATATGAGGCATCTCATTGAACCTCTTGGATTCTCTCAGGGCTTTTCTGATGGGTCCTCTGATGAATTCAACGAGCTTGATTCCCGCCATATTCAGCTGATATGCCTTCTTGGATCCGGAGAGATGCTCATAGTTGAATTTTTTGTTGTACATGGAGTACATGAAGAAATCAACAAGCTCGGGAACTACGGCTTCTCCGCCTTCCTTCTCAATGAGCTCAACGATACGGTTGTTTGCATCGGGATGGTATTTTACGAGTATCTCGCCGACTACGCCGACCTTGGGCTTCTTGATATCCTTAAGAGGCAGTTCGTCATATTCCTTGATGATCTTGGGTCCGAGATTCCAGAGCTGGGTCAGACTGCCGTTCCTGCAGTTTTTGAGTATCTGATCTCTGTACTTGTCCCTGATGGCCTGGGCAGAGCCCGGTGTGACCTCATAGGGTCTTGTGGCATAGAGACACCTCTGGAAAATATCTCCGTATACAGCACCTATAATCAGGCGTTTGGCCATTTTGGCATCGATCTTGAATCCCGGATTCTGTTCGAGGACTCCTGTGTTGAAGCTGATGACAGGGATCTGGGACATTCCGAGATCCTTAAGCGCCTTTCTTAAGAGAGCCACGTAATTGGATGCACGGCATCCGCCTCCGGTCTGGCTCATAATGAGAGCTGTCTTATCGGGATCGTACTTTCCTGTCTTGAGTTCTCTTATCATCTGACCTAAGGTTACAAGAGTCGGATAGCAGGCGTCGTTATTGACGTATCTCAAGCCTTCCTGTATGCCTTCTCCATTGGTGTCTTCAGGAAGAAGAACCACGTTATATCCGCAGGCCTTTACGGCAGCTTCCAGATAATCGAAGTGGATAGGACTCATCTGAGGAACCAGGATGGTATAATCCTTCTTCATGTCCTTGGTGAATACCTTTCTTATGAAAGGCTCATGACCGCCTGTGGGCTTGATGCCGTTCTTTTCACGTTCCTCCATGGCAGCCTTGAGGGATCTGATCCTGATCTTGATGGCTCCCAGATTGTTTCCTTCGTCTATCTTGATAAGAGTATACAGCTTATTGGCGGACTCCAGGAGTTCCATTACCTCATCTGTGGTAATGGCATCCACGCCGCAGCCGAAGGAGTTGAGCTGTACAAGCTCAACGTTATCCATATCCTCTATAACGTTGGCTGCCCTGTAAAGTCTGGAGTGATACATCCACTGGTCCAGTACTCTTACAGGTCTGTCAAGTTCCTGAAGGTCGCAGATGGAGTCTTCTGAGAGAACTACCAGATCAAAGGAGTTGATCATCTTATCGATTCCGTGGTTGATCTCCGTATCAAGGTGATAAGGACGGCCGGCAAGAACGATGGCCTTAAGGTCATGATCCTTGGCGTACTTAAGGGCGCGAATGCCCTCTTCCCTTACGTCTTCCTTGAACCTCATCTGTTCCTTTCTGGCTTCGCCGACAGCACGTCTTATCTCATTCTCGGAAACTCCGCGGTCTCCCATGAGTTCAAGCATTCTCTTGACAAGTCTGTCATCATTGTCGTAAGGAACGAAGGGATGGAAGAATTCCACTCCGAACTTCTCAAAGACGTGATTCATGTTGTTGGCGATTACTTCAGGGAAGGTTGCAACAACAGGACAATTGTAGTGGTTGGGTGCCTTGGAATCCTCTATCCACTCATAGTTGATGCATGGATAGAATATCTTCTTCTCGCCCATGTCGATGAGCTCTCTTATATGTCCGTGAACTATCTTTGCGGGATAGCAGGCTGTGTCTGAGCTTATATATTCCATACCCTTCTGATAGATGTCCTTGGTTGACATGGGGCTCAGGACCACATGATATTTGAGCTCTGAGAAGAAGGTGAACCAGAAGGGATAATCCTCAAAAATATTAAGGACTCTTGGGATGGCAATGTGTCCCCTTACGGCATTCTCCTCCGGGATCGGTTCATAATATTCAAAGAGTCTTCTCAGCTTATACTGATAAAGGTTCGGAAGTTCGCTGTGATCGATGTTCAGACCTGCACCCTTCTCGCAGCGGTTTCCTGTGATGTAGCGCTTGCCGTCTCCGAATCTTGTGATGGTAAGAAGACAGTTGTTTTCACATCTTCTGCAGCGTCCGTTTCTGGAGTCATAGGTGAAGTCTTCGAGTTCATCCGCCCTCTTGATGGTGGACACTTCTCCGCAGTCAGCTTTTTCAAGGGAGTTCAGTGCGCAGCCGTAGGCTCCCATGATACCTGCGATATCCGGGCGCACTACTTCCCTTCCGAGGACCTTCTCAATGGCTCTTAAGCAGGATTCGTTATAGAAGGTTCCGCCTTGGACTACTATTTTTTCACCGGCTTCCTCAGGATTTCTGAGCTTGATTACCTTATAGAGGGCATTCTTGATTACAGAATATGAAAGTCCTGCAGCAATATCTCCGATGGTAGCGCCCTCCTTCTGGGCCTGCTTTACCATGGAATTCATGAATACTGTGCATCTGGTACCGAGATCCACGGGGCTCTGTGAAAGGAGTCCTACCTGAGCAAACTCTTCTACAGGAAGATCAACGGACTTGGCATAGGTCTCGATGAAGGAACCGCAGCCTGATGAACATGCTTCGTTCAGCATGATGTTATGGATGGCGCCGTTTCTTATCTTCATGCACTTCATGTCCTGTCCGCCGATATCAAGGATGAAATCGACTCCCGGCAGGAACTGTTCAGCTGCTTTATAGTGTGCCATGGTCTCTATGATACCTTCATCCACGTTAAAGCCGGCCTGAATAAGGCCTTCTCCGTAACCGGTGACCGTTGCTCGTGAAATGAAGCAGTCCCTTGGCATCTTCTCATATATTTCCTTAAGGAAACCTCTGGTTGTCTCAAGAGGGTTTCCTTCGTTGTTCTTATAGAAGCTTAAAACCAGATTCTTATCGCTGTCGATAAGGGCCAGCTTGGTAGTTGTGGAACCTGCATCTATTCCGAGATAGAGAGGTCCTTCACAGAGTTCAAGGGGTTTCCTTGAAATCTTTGCCCTTGCATGGCGCTCTCTGAAAGCTTTTAACTCTTCCTCATTCTTAAAGAGCGGCTCAGTTCTCTTGGATGCTCTGTTCTGAGAGCTGTCGATGTGCTTAAGAGAATCAACAATGCTGCTTATGGTGATCTCTTCCTTGTCACTTGCCATTAGCGCTGCACCGATAGCCACGAAGTATTTGGAGTTTTCAGGAAAAACAACTTCGTCTTCAGTGAGTCCCAGGGTCTCGGTGAATCTTTTCCTGAGTTCTGAAAGATAGCTCAGAGGTCCTCCGAGATATGCCACGTGCCCTTCTATTTTATGACCGCAGGCAAGGCCTGAAATGGTCTGATTTACTACTGCCTGGAATATGGACGCAGCCAGGTTTGCAAGGGATGCGCCTTCGTTGATAAGCGGCTGGATATCAGTCTTGGCGAATACTCCGCAGCGCGCTGCAATGGGATAAATGGTATCATAATCCTTTGCAGCCTCATTGAGTCCGTCTCCGTCAGTATTGAGAAGAATTGCCATCTGGTCAATGAAAGCGCCGGTACCGCCTGCGCAGGTACCGTTCATTCTCTGTTCAACCGTAGCGCCAAAGAAGGTTAT
>CAMPCK010000095.1 GCA_946645735.1 uncultured Clostridia bacterium | reverse complement strand
GTTTTTACTATGCGGGCATAGCCCTTGATCCTCGCAGCGCGTGCAACGTGCTGATTCGGTCTGCCAGCTGCGTGGCCTTCTTAGTTACTTACCCCTATTCCCAGGCAGCTCGGGAATACTTAGCTGTTCTCCAAGCCGATCTTCTTCAAGTTGGTGTTTTATGTATTCAGAGATCCTTCCTTCGTTTTTACCAACAGTGTCAACATAATATCCTTTGCACCAGAATTCTCTTCCTCGGTATTTGTACTTAAGCTCCGGGAATTGCTCATATATCATCGTTGAACTTTTCCCCTTCAGGTATCCCATGAAGCTTGACACTGCATATTTAGGAGGTATCTCAAGAAGCATATGTACGTGATCGGGGCAAAGTTCTGCCTCGATAATGTTCACGCCTTTCCATTCACAAATCTGCCTGAGGATTCGTCCTATTGCAATGCGTTTCTCACCATAGAAAACTTTTCGTCTGTATTTCGGCGCGAACACAATATGATATTTGCAATTCCACTTGGAATGCGATAAACTGTTTATGTCTTCAAGACCCATATTTCCTCCTTTGCTAGGCTTGTTGCAGTTGGCAGACCGCAAGCATAGTCTAGCACTGCGAGGATTACTGGTCAAACGCATAGCGTTCACTGAACCCCGCGTCTAACGCGGGGTTTTCTTATACCAAAAAAACAGCACCTTTTAAAGTGCTGCTTTGTCCATATTTTGCTGTTACTCATCCAGCCGCTTCTTAAGATACCCTTTGGAGATGATCACTGCCCAGCAGATGGCAGCCAGAGCCACGAATCCCAGGGTTATGATCCCAACTCCGTTTATCATGGAGTGCCAGCCCATGGTGGCCAAGGCCGTCCCCACGGAACCCACGATGTTTACAACGAACTGGGTGAGAGCGCTGGCGGAGCCCGCCACATAGCTGTACTCCTCGAGAAGGACTACGAGGCCTAAGGGCCTGATGATTCCTTCCGAAAAATACATGGGAACCACGCAAAGTATGAGAAGCAGAGGGCTGACCTTTCCCATGGTCAGGAACATGACGCCGCTTGCCAGCATGAGGATCAGTGTGATCCTTACGATGTTTCTGCTGTTGAGTTTTTTTGCGAGGGCCAGATAGATGAAAGGCGCGACCACGGAAAAGACGGTTCCCACGGCATAATAGACTCCGTAGGCCGTGTTGTCCAGGCCGAAATCATCGATAAAAATATATGAGCTCACTGCCACGTAGGCCCAGACGGGGATGGTAAGGAAAGCAATGATTCCCAGGAAGAGCGAAAATGCCGGAGTCTTTGAGATCTGCACCGTTTCTTTTGCCACGTCCCTGAATCTGCTTGAAAATCTGTTTTCCTGAGGCAGGGTCTCCGTGGAAATGAGGATCGGGATCATGGTGATAAAGATGGAGCCTGCAAGGAAATAGAATATGAGTCTCCAGGATCCCATATTGATAAGGAAGGACCCGAGAGCCGGAGCGAAGATGGGTCCCACCGCTGCCACAGACTGAAGGATGGTCATGTTTTTCTGAAAACGCTTTCCTGAGAAACTGTCCTTCATCATGGCTGCAGCCACGGTATCCACCACGCCGGAACCGAAGCCGGCAACTCCCCTCATGATGGAGAGCATGACGACCCCCTGTGACATGGAGCAAAAAATATTCCCCGCAATCCCCAGGAGCATGCCGGCGATCATGACTCCCTTGCGTCCGAAGCGGTCTGAAAGGGTTCCTCCGATAATGGTGGCCACGGCAGCAGAAATAATGCCGGCGTTCAGGCTGATGTTGAGTTCCCCTTCCGTAACGCCGAATTCCTCAGTGAGGATCGGAAGCGCAGGAAGATACATATCCAGCATGATCCACTGGATAGTGGTGATCACCATGAGCCATGCAGCCAGGAACCCCATGGGCATATGCTTTTGTTTAATCAGTACTTCCTTTTGCATAGCAGAATCTCTTCAAATCAAATCTATTCCACAGTATAACATAAAAACCACCGCGGACACAGTTGTATCTTCTGAAATATCAGCGTTCAACACCTAATCTTGTTCCGCTGCGGACATTTTTTGCAATTTCAGCAGGATTTGTCCGCACAAAGCTATGATACGGACAGTTTATGAGATTTCCTCAAAAATTGTCCGCATCAGCATCTTTTGATACTCATAAACTTATCAGTCTTATATACAAATGACTACCGGCAGTTTATTTTTTATATTATCAGCTTTAATAACATATTAATAGCAGAGCCCAGGCTCTGATTTAACCTTCATTTTGCGGACAAAAAACGCAAAAAATCTATTTTCTGTCCGCAATCATAAGCACTACGGACAGAAACAAGAAAATCTGCAAGTATTGTCCGCATCACACCGCGAAGCCCGTTATACCCGCACATCAAAAGCCCGCATGGCATCATGCAGGCTTTATCGTGCATCATATGTTCAGTCTTCTTCCATATCCGGGTAGATGTCCTGGCCGTTTACGGTGATGTCGCCGTTGGCGGGAACCAGGATGTATCTTCTGCCGTCGATCTCGCGGGTCTTGATCATGAGGGCGTTCTCGGGTTCTGTGGTGATTACCGTGTCATCGGTTCTGATCTCGTATTTTTTGGATACCAGGTTGACGGGAACCATCTCTTCTGTAATGACTTCTTTGAGCTTTGTTACCTTGTCGTCGGAAACTTCCTGTTTCTCCAGGACTCTTGAAAGGTCCGTGAAGGTGAATTCCTCTTCATTTTCCTTGGCGTCATAGAGGTTTGAATATACGGCAGCTGCGGTCTCCATGGTGTAGTCTTCACGAAGCACCTCAAAGAGGTTTGAATGGAACTCCTCCTTCTGCTCGCTGGCAGTAAGGGGCGGTTCAACTCCGAAGATCCCCTGGACCAGTTCTTCGTGGCTTTCCTTGGTGGTGTAATAGAGGGCCTTGAAGATATCCGCGTCTCCGTCGATATATGCGGGATACATGAAGCCCAGCATGGGGTTCGCCATGACGCTTCCCGTGGAGTTCATGCGGAACTCTTCCTGGTTGGGCGCGTATCTCAGCTCAGCCTTGGCCTCCTTAATGGGACAGATTCCGCAGATAAAGTAATTGAAGGTGCTTCCGTCCTTATCCATGAAGTCCTCGGCATTGTCGTAGGACACCACGTCATAGTTGTCCGCCATGAGGATGATGCAGTAATTCTTGTCAACGTTCAGGTTCCCGATGATCTGCTCGTAGAGGGCATCCCTCATTTCCTCGGATTCAAGTTCTGACCCTGCAAGAGCGTAGAGAGTCTTCTGCTCGTCCGAATCATCCATCTGGATCTCCAGAAGGTTCTTGTCCTGCCTTCCTGAGATGCACTTTCTGAAAAGTTTGGTGTACATTTCCTTCTCGTCGTTTGAAAGGTCCAGCACAGGCATGTTCATCTTGGACACGATCTGGCCGACGCAGACGTAGCAGCCGTACACCCTTTTGATATTATCAACATCAAGGTCTCTTCTGAGTCTCTTGGTTTCTGTTAAGTCCATGTTTATTGCTCCCTTTTAAGATTTATCCGGCTTCCTCAGGCGCCGGTAAATTATATTATATCACGACTCAGCCGGACAGTCATCAGAATATACCCGGGCTGCAAAATATTTTTATCGCACATGATAAATATTTTCTATTCATTGTCCGCTTGTATCCCACAGGCAGGTTTGATAAAATGTATTTGGAATTTTTTGCAAAACAACGGAGGAAACCCTATGAAATATGATTTTGAATCTATCCTTGACCGTAAAGGAATGGATGCCATTGCAGTGGACCCGGGAACAGACCCCTACGGCATATCCCCCAAGGGCCAGATCCGTGAAGGCTTCGACCTGATACCCATGTGGGTTGCGGACATGAACTTCGCAACGGTCCCCACCATCACCGATGCCATCATAGAAAGAGCCAAGCACCCTGCCTTCGGATACTTCGGTCCGAGAAAAGAATATTTTGACAGCATCATCAGATGGCAGACAAAGAGAAACGGCGTAAAGGGCCTGGAAGCAAAGCATATCGGCTACCAGAACGGAGTGCTCGGCGGAGTAATCAGCGCACTTAAAGTTCTTTGCTCCGAGGGAGACAACGTTCTCGTCCATGCCCCCACCTATGTGGGCTTCCTTGAGGAAGTCGGTGCCGTGGGATTCAATCTCATCGGAAGCGAGCTTAAAAAAGATGATGAAGGCGTCTGGCGCATGGACTATTCCGACATGGAGAAAAAAATAAAGAGATATCATATCCATACCGCCATCATGTGCTCACCTCACAATCCCACAGGAAGAGTCTGGGAGCGTGAGGAGCTCGAAAAGGCCTACGAGATATTCAAGAGAAACAACGTCTATGTAGTATCCGACGAGATCTGGTCTGACCTGATCCTGGAGGGTCACAAGCACATCCCTCTTCAGTCCATATCTGAAGATGCAAGGCAGCGCACCGTTGCCATGTACGCTCCTTCCAAGACCTTCAACCTGGCAGGTCTTGTGGGAAGCTACCACATAATCTATAACGATTACCTGAGGGACCGCATTGTGCGCCAGTCCTCCCTTCCCGTATATAACGCCATGAACGTGCTTTCCATGCACGCCCTGATCGGAGCCTACAGACCTGAGGGAGAAGAATGGCTGGATGAACTGAGGCAGGTACTTACGAAGAATGTTGACTTCGCCTGCGATTTCATCCACGAGAACTTCAAGGGCGTGGAGGTATCTCATCCTCAGGGAACATATATGCTCCTTCTGGATTGCGGTGATTGGCTCAGGGATCACAATAAGACTCTCGATGAGCTCCTGGAAGCCGGTGTAAGCGTCGGCATCTTCTGGCAGGACGGCCGCCAGTTCAACAGGCCGGACGCCATAAGGCTCAACCTGGCACTTCCCTTCTCAAGAGTTGAGGAAGCCTTCAGAAGGATGAAGGAATACGTATTCT
>CAMPCK010000094.1 GCA_946645735.1 uncultured Clostridia bacterium | reverse complement strand
AGTTTTTAAAGCGCGAGGCTGTCAATCGCGACAGCTTTTTTAATATACCACCAACCCACACCATTGTCAAGGTATTTTCTGCACTTTTTCTTGTATACATTTCGTTGTTTAAAACACCCTGAAAACAACCTCTACAAGGGATTGTATCCTTTGCAATCAAAAGCGGACTGCCATACAAGAAACAGTAAAGTGCAGCCCGGATTCTTCTTTATATATATAATAGTAAACATACAATCACATTTAAGCCATTCTGCTTGCTTGCTAAAGAGAAAACAATTAAAATATCAGTGTAAGTTATTATCGTAACCGAAAGGCTTTATATGGATATTTACTTTAACGCTAAAATATATACGAAGGATTCAGCCATGGCATCCGCTATGGCTGTTGAAAATGGTGCAATAAAAGCTGTAGGAACAGATGATGAGATCATGTCCATGAGTTCAGAGGGTGATAATAAGACGGACCTTCAGAGCGCTCTTGTGCTCCCCGGTTTCATTGATTCCCACCTTCATTTCCTGGAATACGCCTTCGAAAAGAGTTTCATTGATCTCACGGAAACAGAGTCCCTTGAGGATCTTTTGGATACTCTTAAAGAAAGACTTCCCGAAGTCGTGAACTCAGGAAGAGCCTTAAGAGGCTCCGGCTTCAATCACAACTACTGGGATGATCCGGTCCTTCCCACAAGATCTGACCTGGACAGCATATCAGATGTAGTTCCTATCATCATAAGGAGGACCTGTCACCATATAACCGTGGCCAACACCCCTGCCCTTAAACTCGCAGGCATGCTTGAGACCAATCCCGATGGGATACTTAGAGAAGATGAGCAGAACACTCTTGAGGAAGCCCTTCCTCCCCTTACCCTTGATCAGGTAAAGGAAATGATCCTCGATGCTTCAGAGGATGTCATCGCCAAGGGTATAACGGAGATCCAGACAGACGACCTTCCCCTCATGTACAGGGAACTCTACGGCAGGACCGTAATCGATGCCTTCAGTGAACTTGACCGCGAAGGAAAGCTTCCCATGAGGGTCTACGAGCAGTGCAACCTCCCTTCCATGGAGAGGCTCAATGCTTTTCTTAAAGACGGATATATGACAGGAAAGTCCACAGGAAACTTCACCATAGGACCCCTGAAGCTTCTCGGTGACGGAGCTCTCGGCGCAAGGACAGCTGCAATGCAGAATGACTATCTGGATGATTCCGGAAACCGCGGCATACTTAACTTCACAGATGATGAGATGAAAACTCTCGTGAAAGCTGCCCACAAAGCCGGAATGCAGGTAGCCATCCACGGAATCGGTGACAGATGTATAGAACAGATCCTTGATTCCTTTGAAGAAGCCCTTAAGGCTGATCCCAGGAAGGACTGCCGCCACGGCATCGTCCACTGCCAGATAACAAGACCGGATCAGCTCCGGCGCATGAAGGATATGGATATCATGGCCTACATCCAGCCTGTTTTCTTAAAAGCTGACCAGCACATAGTTGAAGACCGCATAGGAAAGACTCTCACGGAAACCTCCTATGACTGGAGAACCATGAAAGACATGGGTATCCACCTTTCAGGCGGATCAGACTGCCCGGTGGAGCCCTTCGACATACTTCCCAATATGTACTATGCCCTGACCTGCTGTGAACCCGGAACCGATACCCCCTGGTATCCCAATAAGGCCCTCACCATTTCAGAAGTAATAGACCTGTTTACTGAAGAAGGTGCCTACGCATCATTCTCGGACAACCGACGCGGAAAACTTCTTCCCGGATATGACGCGGACTTCACAATAATCGACCGCGACATCACTTCCCTTCCTCCAGAGGCTCTCCTTGAAGCAGAAGTTCTCATGACAGCAGTCGGCGGGAAGACAGTTTACATCAAAAATACTTGACTCTTAACCGGAATGTTTTATAATGAATACATTCTACATTTTGAGCAGGACTAATCATGATAGGAACAATCGTAAACGCCATAGCAATATTAATAGGATCCATTGTAGGAGGCTTTTTCAAGCGTCTCATGAACGAGGACCTGAACAACAAGCTCCTCGACACCATGGGCCTGGCTGCCTTCGGAATCGGCATAAACTCAGTTGTACAGAACATGCCGGATTCTGAATATCCCGTACTCTTCATTGCAAGCCTTGCTTTGGGCTGCATCGCAGGAACACTCATTAAGATCGACGAAAGAGTCGGCCGCCTGACCTCCTCCAAAGGAAAAGACGCCAACCTGGCAACGGGAATAATCACAGGCTGCCTCATCTTCTGCGTGGGCACCCTTTCCATACTGGGCCCCGTCCAGGCTGCCCTCTATCAGGATCACACCTTCCTCTTTACCAATGCCACCCTGGATCTCGTTACCTCCATGGTGCTGGCATCGGCCTACGGAGCAGGAATGGTCATCTGCGCTGCAGTACTGGTACTCTGGCAGGGATCCATCTACGGACTTACCCTTCTTGCAGGAAACATCCTGACCGACAACATGATGACAGAGCTTGGAATAGTCGGAGGCTTCCTCATCGCCATGACGGGCTTAAACATCATGGGCGTCAAAAAATTTAGGACCCTTGATTACCTCCCCGCCCTTCTGGTACCCATCATCTGGTGCCTCATTAAAGGCTGAACCTGAAAGCCGGTTAAACCCTATAGGCAGAATTCATTTTCTGTGTTATTATTTAAAAGGACCCGGTCAGCCATACCGGATCCGTCAAAAAAACAGAAAGAGGTAAATAATGCGTATAGATAAATTTCTTAAGAATTCACGTCTCATCAAGCGTCGCACCGTTGCCAAGGACGCCTGCGACCAGGGAAGAGTCTTCATAAACGACAAGGTAGCCAAGGCAGGTTCCGAAGTTAACATCGGAGACACCATCCACATCGAATTCGGAAACTCTTCAGTAACCGTCCGCGTGAAGGACATCATTGAATCCGCCCGCAAAGAAACGGCCCCGGACATGTACGAAATAATCCAGTAAAAAATCTGCCCGCTGTAGTCAGCGGGTTTTTTCATACAAAAAAGCATCCTCACAAAGAGGATGCTTCACAATTTATCATGTCTTATTTTCTTACGAACTTTCCGGCAAGTCTTGCCAGCTTGTCTCCCTTGGGAAGACGGCTTATTTCATCAAGTGTAATAGTCTTGGTTACGAGAACCATTACTGCATATACAACAACTCCGAAGGCAATTGATAACAGACAGCAGAATGCATTGCTGTGTATCACGAGCATCATGAGCCTGTAAAGCACGAACACTGCAGCCCCCATAACTGCTGATGAGATCAGAGGCTTGATATATGTAACCTTGGCATCGAATTCCACGCCGGCTTCTTTCTTTACGTCCCTGATATTGAGCCAGGTTGCCACGATATAGAAGACGATGGTTCCGATGGAAGCTCCGTTTACGTTTATAGGTCTGATGCCTACGAGGATGAAGGTCACTACTACCTTCGCCACAGCGCCTATGGCCATATTCTTTACGGGAAGCATCTGACGGTCTATACCCTGAAGGGCTCCTGTAAGGGTAACCATGGGGCTCATGAAGATGGTGCTTATGGACATGATGGCAAATACAATGGCTGTCTCAGCCACCTCTTCAGCCTGCATGGGATAGAGGAGAAGAAGGATCGGGTGTGCCAGGGCGATCATTCCGAAAGCACAGGGGAAGCCGATGATCATGGTCATCTTCATGGCGTACTGCATGTTGAATCTTACTTCTTCATGGTTCTTAACCTTGTATCCTGCAGCGATGGCCGGCACCAGACTCATTACGATGGCCTGGATGAGCACCTGAGGCATGCCTACGATGGATGCGCAGTAGCCGCCCAGTTTACCGAAAAGCACGCGGGATTCCATGAGAGTGAAACCTGCAGCCTGAAGTCTTCTCATTACCATCATGGAGTCAATGGCATTGACCAGAGGATAGATGCATGCTCCGATGGTGATGGGAATTGCGATTATCAGTATCTCCTTAACGATCTTCATGGAAGATTCATTGACTTCATAGGATATGTGCCTGTGGATCTGGCTCATGATCACTCTTCTGTTAAGGAAATATATGGCAATGGCAATGGCAAGGCCTGCCCCCGCACCTGCCGTGCATCCGAAGATGGCTCCGGCAGCGAATTTGTCATAGCCTGAGCTTATGAGGTGATATCCGAGAAGAAGGCCGACTCCGACTCTGAAGAACTGTTCCAGAAGCTGGGACACCGCAGTCGGGTTCATGTTCTGTCTTCCCTGGAAATATCCTCTGTATGCAGCCATTACAGGAACGAGAAACAGCGAAGGCGCAATAGCCTGAAGAGCATATCTGGTTCCCGGGTTATTGAGAACTACTGTCTCAATGAAGCCTGCTCCGAAGTGAACGATAAGAAATGAAACGAAGCCTATTCCTCCGAGAAGCCACACAGAAACGTTGAATACCTTGTGTGCTCCGCCGTAGTTTTTGACTGCGCTTCTCTCAGATATCATTCTGGAAATGGCTACAGGAATGCCTGCAGTACTGAGAAGCAAAAAGAATGTATAAAAGGGATATACGGAGCTGTAGTAGGACATGCCTTCTGCGCCTACCCAGTTTGTGAGCGGAACGCGGAAGAAGACTCCCATAAACTTGACGAGAAGTCCTGCCGCAGCCAGCACCGCTGCCCCCTTCAGAAATTTGTTTGAATTGTTCTGTTCCATGATAAGTTGATTCCTTAAATATCAGATTAAAGCTGAGCCAGAATGCCCTTTGTAGCTTCCTGAGCTTCATACATGGTCTTTTCTATATCAAGAGTCTTGTACTCTCCGTCTTCATATACGACCTTTCCGTCAGACATGGTCATCTTAACATCTGTTCCTGATGCGGAATATACCAGATTGTTAAGAAGGTCATGGACGGGATACATGTTGGGCTGGTCAATATCAAGCATAATGAGATC
>CAMPCK010000093.1 GCA_946645735.1 uncultured Clostridia bacterium | reverse complement strand
CATTACCAGCAGAACCTGCCAGAAAGGAATTTTTTTACCCATAATAAGTCCTCCTAACCTGATAAAAAGGTTTAAATAAAATAAAAATAAAATAAGCTGCACTGATTGCTCAGTACAGCTTTATTTTAATACCTTTGTTATTAAAATCTCAATTACCCAAGGGGGTATAAATCAACTAAACTTTTGGGTAAACCTTCAGGATTTTCAAGGGTTTCAGCCTTGTATCCAAAAAAACACAAGACGATTTGAGACTATCTGGGGATGTCTCCGCCGGATAATTTATCATCATATACAGCGCGGGATCCGCCGATAAATTTCGGTCTGGTCCTTGCTGCAACCACGTGGGCTTCGCCGATGGACTTCTGCTCTATTCTTACGGGAACTGCCACATGCTTTAAGTGCATGCCGATCAGTGTGTCTCCGATGTCCAGTCCTGCATCTGCCTTTATCTCCTCTACTGCCACGGGCTTATCAGCATTCTGATATACGGTCATGGCAAAGGATCCTCCTGCATGCATCTGGGGAACAACGTTACAGATCTCTGTCCCGGGAAGAAGAGCAGCCTTCTCAACGATGACACATCTGTTGAGATGCTCGCAGCACTGTGCTGCCAGATAGATTTTCTTAGGCTTAAGAACGCTCTGGATGCCCTCATATACGGCCTGGGCTGCTTCCAGACTGGAGCCCTTTCCGATGTGTGCTCCCAGTATCTCGGAAGATGAACATCCTACAACGAGAATGTCCCCTTCTCCGATATGAGAAGCTTCCACGATTTCTTCTGCTGCCTTAGCAGCTTCACTTCTGATCAGATTAAGATCCATATTAATTACCTCCTACAGCTGCCAGCTGTTAAGATAAGCTTCCTGCTCTTCGGTCAGGGTATCGATCTCAATTCCCCAGGCTTTAAGTCTGCGGGATGCGATCATCTTGTCGATCTCTTCAGGTATCTTGATCAAATGTTTAGGAAGTTCGTCTTTATGATCTTTGATATATAAAGCTCCGTATGCCTGTACGGCGAAGCTCATATCCATGATTTCTGCGGGATGTCCGTCAGCTCCTGCAATATTTACAAGTCTTCCGTCAGCGATTACATCCACCCACTTGCCGTTGGGAAGCTTGAAACCTTCAACGTTATGGCGTCTGGGAACTCTCTCAAGAGCGATCCTGTATAAGCCTTCCATATCAACTTCGCAGTTGAAGTGGCCGGAGTTTGTAAGGATGGCACCATTCTTCATGGTAAGCATATGCTCCGGTGTAATGGTCTTAAGGCAGCCTGTTGCTGTGCAGAAGATGTCTCCGAGAGGAGCAGCGTCCTTCATGGGCATTACGCTGAATCCGTCCATCTTGGCTTCGATGGCCTTGACGGGATCTATTTCAGTTACGATTACCTGAGCTCCCAGAGACTGTGCGCGCATGGCGATTCCTCTGGAGCACCAGCCGTAGCCTGCTACTACAACGGTCTTGCCTGCGATGATCAGGTTGGTATTTCTCATGATGGAATCCCAGGTGGACTGGCCTGTTCCGTAGCGGTTGTCAAAGAGATGCTTCATGTCGGCATCGTTTACGGCCATCATAGGGAACTTGAGGAGACCGGCCTTGTCAAGAGATCTGAGTCTGATGATTCCCGTAGTGGTCTCTTCACATCCGCCCCAGGCTTCTTCTGCCAGGTCAGGGCGCTTCTCGTGAAGGCAGGTTACAAGATCGCAGCCGTCATCGATAATGATGTTGGGCTTGCACTCGAGACACATCTCGATATGTCTGTCATACTCTTCCTGAGTTGCATCGTGATATGCGAATACGGAAAGTCCGTCTTCCACGAGAGCAGCGCATACGTCATCCTGTGTTGAAAGGATATTTGATCCTGTTATGGACATGATGGCTCCGCCTGCAGCCAGTACTTTGCAAAGATATGCTGTCTTGGCTTCAAGATGTACCGAAAGAGAAATCTTGACTCCCTCAAAAGGTTTTGTCCTGGTAAACTCATCTTCCAGGGATCTGAGAAGGGGCATGTGATCCCTTACCCACTCTATTTTCTGATGGCCATAAGGGGCCAGGCTTAAATCTCTGATTTCATAATTCATTGCTTATTACTCCTGTTTATTAATCTGTTTCTACATCTATGGTTATCTTATCCGGATTCGGGCTTATTATGTCGATTCCGGAAGCGCCGCTTGTAACAATGAGGTCTACCGTATGAGTTCCCCTCTCCAGGTCTGTCGCATCAGCAGAAAGGTTGAAGTTTTCCTTTGTAAGGGAATTCATTACGGTCGAGAGTCCCTTTACGGTTACCTTTATCTTGACGTCATGGATCTTGGCCGAACGTCCCTCGCCTACTCCCGTAATATTGATATCCGTCTCATCGAAGGTGAATTCTTCGGTTCCTGCATTGTATACGGTTACCTGCATGATGGGATTCTCAGATTTCTCTGCAAGTTCTATCTCATCAGGAAGCACGGGGATTAGAGGTATCTCGGCGCTTTCATAGAGTTCAGTTACGTCAACGGGCTCGCATTCAATGCTTTCGATGGTATCCAGGATCTCATCATCACCCTTTATGGTCACTTCATCAGGTGCGTTTATGGACCTGTTGATGGACCCGCTGTCTGCTCCTACGATCTTCACATCCAGAGGCACGGTCTTGGTTCTCTGAAGAACGGCTGTCACCGATACGTTGCTGAATTCAAAGCTTATTCCCTCTACCGGTTCCTTGTCCTCGTTTATTGCCTTGAGTTCTACGGAGATGGTATTGGGCTCGCTGCTCATTCTGAGAGCATCCAGCTCTGCAACCACCTTATCTACGCTTTCAACGGCGGAGCTTGCGCCGGAAATGGTGACCATCTCGTCAGACATCTTTATGATCTTGGGCTCCGTCTCCTCCGTTGTGGGATTGACTATGGTCACCTCTATCTCTTTCTCCGAACTTATGAACTGCTCCGTGGTTATATTCACAAATTCCGAAGATATGGACTCAAGGGAAATATTGCTCGGCCTTGAAAGCTCGACCCTAAGAACGTTTTCGCCGAGCTTCACATGGGACAGGTTCACCGTGGCATGGAAGTCTTCAGCCTTTATCTTGTTGACAATTGATCTCTTGGCCGTAAAGGTTACGTTGATATCTTCAACGTCCATCTCTGTGATCACCAGGTTCTCGTCATCCAGAACAGCCTGGTCCACGAGCTTGATGGGGATGTTTCTTAAGGTGATGGTCCTTACGGGGTCTACTTCACCGAGGACATAGGCCCAGAGGGCTACTGCCATGAGGAGAGCAAGAATGAATAAAACTCTGTTATTTTTAAGCATTCTTCTTACCTCCTCTCAGTATTCTTGAAACACGGTCGAGAAGTGAATCCTTTTCAGGAACGATATAGATTCCGTTAAGCAGCGCTTCTATATCCTGTTTGCCCAGTCTCCTCTGGAGTTTTCCGTCTTCAGCCTTGGAGATGATTCCCGACTCTTCAGACACTATGAATACCAGAGCATCGGAGTTCTCAGTGATGCCGATACCTGCTCTGTGACGGGTTCCCAGTTCCTTGGAGAGCTTCTTGTCCTCTGTAAGAGGAAGAACGCATCCGGCTGCCCAGAGCTTATCGCCTCTTACTATGAGAGCACCGTCGTGAAGAGGTGCACCTTCATAGAAGATGTTTTCGATCATTTCCTTCTGGATGCCGGCCTTTATAACGGTTCCCGTTTCTATGATATCCGTGAGAGCGGTCTCTCTTTCGATTACTATGAGGGCTCCCGTCTTGGTCTTGGACATGGAGAGCATAGCCTCAGTAAGTTCCAGGGTTATCTCCTCAGCCTCTTCAAGGTCGATGCCGCTGAAGTTACTGATGAGTTTGTTCCTTCCCAGGTTCTCAAGGAGTCTTCTCAGTTCCGGCTGGAAGATGATAACTATGGCAATCAGTCCTACGTTTACAAGATTGCTCAGGATCCACTGGAGAGTATACAGATGGAGCCAGCTTGCAAGGAGAGCTACGATTACAAGTATCAGAAGTCCCTTGGCCAGCTGCTCTGCCCTGGTCTCCCTGATAAATCCCAGGAGTTTATAGAACAGAAATGCGACTATTAATATGTCAAGAACATCGTTTATACCGATGTTGGATATGATATTCTGGAAAAATTGATTCATCTGATCGGTCCTTTTGTCGATACTAACAAAACATACTCATACATAATGGATTATACTATAAAACGCCTTGTTTTTCAAGGCGATATGATGAAGCAAATATGTCTTTTTATTAAAAAAAGCCGTCCCTTTAAAGGGACGGCAGGAAATACATTTTAGTGCTCTGTCTCAAGAAGGCCGTAGTCTTCGTCGTTTCTCTTGTAAACTACGTTTACATTGCCTGAATCTGCATCGAGATATACGAAGAAGTTGTGCTCAAGGAGTTCCATCTGGAGTATTGCCTCCTCTGCTGTCATAGGTGTCAGTGTGAACTTCTTGGTCTTTGCGATCTTTGTCTCCTCTTCAGCCTCAGGAACCTCGGGGATCATTTCAAATCTTACGGATTCCTTACCCTGATTCTTCTTGATCAGTTTCTTCTTGTATTTGGACATCTGCTTGAGCAGCTTGTCGGATACTTCATCGATGGCATCATATACATCCTGAGTTACGGATTCAGCTCTGAAGATGTTTCCTTTGCCGGAAATAGTAGCTTCTACTTTAACCTTGGCCTTTTCGGGATGCATAAGTACCTTTGCCTGGATATCATCTGCGAAGAACTTGCCGATCTTGGCGAACTTCTTATCGATGGCGTCCTGAATCTTGTCGTTTACTGCGATGTTTTTTCCTGTTACGGTAATCTTCATAAGTGATACCTCCCTTTTACTAAAAAGCATACCCGGCTGACCTGGTCTTTGCCCCCACACTTGCCTGTACCCGATTTACGGAGGACTTACTTCTAAAGCACGCCATGCTCACAGCCTACTCTTCTTCAGCTGC
>CAMPCK010000092.1 GCA_946645735.1 uncultured Clostridia bacterium | reverse complement strand
AGTCAATGCTGAGTTCTGACGCAACTCTCTTGGCTATGGTAGATTTGCCGGCACCGCTGGGTCCGTCGATAGCTATCTGATAGATTTCAGTCATTTTATTTCTTCCCCACTAACTTTTCGATTTCTGTAATAAAGGTGTTCACATCCGTAAACTGTCTGTATACGGAAGCAAAGCGGATATATGCCACTTCGTCCACCTTCTTGAGCTGATCCATTACAAGCTCTCCGATGTAGCTGGATTCAACCTCCTTTACCATGAGGTTGTTGAGGTCGCGCTCAACTTCATTGACCATTCTTTCCATGGTCTCAACGGATACGGGGCGCTTCTCGCATGATCTTGCGATTCCCCTGAAAAGCTTGTCACGGTCAAAGGCCTCTCTGCGCTTTCCGTCAGATTTGATAACCATAAGAATAGACTCCTCTACCTTCTCATAGGTGGTGAATCTTCTTCCGCAGGCATCGCAGCCTCTTCTCCTTCTTATTGCGTGTCCCTCTTCAGTAGGACGCGAGTCAATAACCTTGGTGTCAATGTTGTCACAATAAGGGCATTTCATATTAGTTCCTCCCGCAAAATAACACATTTAAATGCCGTACTGGGCTCAAATATACTATTTTCCAATAACTTCAAAATATTATACTACATTTTGTGGTTTTTGTCCACTATCTGAAGAAAAAAACAGGAGGCAAACCACAACTGGTCAGCCTCCTTCGCAATCAATTCAATTTAAAATACTTTTGGAGAATCAGCCCTTCTGGCTGAGATCATCATAGATCTTATCAAGAACCTTGGTGAGATAGATCTCAGTGTTCAGGTTGTACATGTTGATGAAGCCGTCGATGGTCATGCCTGTAGCTGTCTCGAAATCCTCAAGGGAGGTTCCCTCTCCTGCTGCAGCCTCAACATACTTCATAAGTTCTTCTGTATATTCCTTGTCTGTAAGCTTAAGGCCTTCCTTGTTGCAGAGTCCGAAGATGATGACCTTCTGGTCAACCTGAGCTTCTGCCATGGACTGGATACCCTCATCATAGGCTTCCTGTCCGCCGATGGATTCAAGATACTCATCCCAGTTCATGCCGTTGGATTCCACGTAGCTCTTGTACTGCTCCTTAAGTCTCTCTGCTGTTGCAGTAACATCCTCCTCAGGGCGCTGAAGAACCTTGGAGTTCTCTGCGATCTGTGTGTAGATGTTGGTCTTTACGTCATAGAGAGCATCCTCTTCAGCCTGAGCCTGAAGGGTCTCGAGGATGAATGCCTTGTACTCTTCCTCAGTTGAAGCCTTGTCTTCGCTGTCCTTCTTCATGAATTCCTCGTTGAGTTCCTGCTGAACAGTCTCGATCTTGGCAAGGACTGTTATCTCAAAGGTAACAGGCTTACCTGCAAGGTCAGGATTTACTGTATAAGGATCAGGGAACTGAAGGTCGAGGGTTACAGGCTCGCCGATGGTTGCTCCGTAGATTCCTTCCTGGAATCCGTCTATCATGGATGCTTCTCCGAGAACAAGCTCATAGCCGTCTGAATTCATTCCCTCGGGTGAACTTCCGTCTTCAAGGGTTCCCTTGAAGGAGATCCTTACCTTATCTCCCTTTTCTACGGTTCCTTCTGTTATTTCCTTTGTCTCAGTGGATGCAGCCTCAAGTCTTCTTGCGACTTCTGCTTCCACGTCTTCATCGGTTACTTCAGCGGGCTGGAGTTCAGCAGAATATCCGGAATAATCGGGAAGTTCAAGGTATTCATCATAATTCAGCTCATCATAGGGGCTGATGTCAGGTGTTACAGTCTTTTCTCCGCAGGCTGTCATAAGTGTCATGGACATCATGACTATGAGGAGTATGGCTAAAGCTTTTTTCATTTGTACGTTATCCTTTCTTGTTGTTTATTACATGGTGGTGTCAACTACGACGTCACCATTCTCTATTCTTGTCTTAAAGTCTTCTACCTGGGCCTTAAGATAGTCACCTACAAGAGGCGTGGAATCCTTGTCTCCGTAACAGATATCCACATAGCCGTTGGCCATGCCGGCCTTCATGACGGTGCCGCCGGCGAAGGTGCCCTCTTCGATATATTCAAGCACGATATTGTATATGGCTTTTCCTATATCCTTTTTCATGGAGCAAAGAATTGCATCCTCATACTGAGGAAGTTCTATCTTCTGATCCTTGTCCACTCCTATGGCATAGAATTCATTTTCCTTGGCAGCCTTGATTACGCCGAGTCCCGTATCTCCCGCTATCTGGAAAATAACGTCGGCGCCCTGAGCTCTTAAGGACATGGCCAGGGTCTCTCCCAGTTCAGGATTGTCATAGTCTCCGTCAGCATAGGCGGTAACCACGGATACAGAACTGTTGGCCTGTTTTGCTCCCTGGGTGTATCCCACGATGAAATCGTTGGTGGTATCATCGTTATTGCCTCCTACAGCACCGATAACACCGGAGTTTGACATGGCGGCTGCAATATATCCTGCAAGATAGGAACCTTCATTCTGGGCGAAGGTGACATTCATGAGATTTGTATAGGCTTCAGGGGATTCCACAGAGTTATCCATCCAGATGAACTTGGTGTCGGGGAATTCCTGGCTGACCTCTGCGATCTCCCAGAACTCCCATCCCACGCAGACAACCATATCCGATGTGGGCGCGGCGCTCATCATCTGCTGCTTGAAGTTTTCTCCCTTGCACTCTATATATGTAACATTTACATTCTCTTCCTTGAGCGCTTCCCCGCCGTCATGGGCAGAGTCGTTGAAGGACTTGTCGCCGAAAGTATCGGATACCAGGATCGTCATGTCCAGGGCGATATTCTCTTTATCTCCTCCCAGCCTGTATCCGGCGTATGCGAAGCCTCCGATAAGAAGCGCCAGAAGTAAGAGCAGTGATATGCTTCTCTTCATTAAAAATATCCTCTCGTTATCATTCTCGCTGCTTTGGCAAACAGCAAAAAGTAATTATATCATATCAGGAGCTGTTTTTCAAGTGAGCCTCTTTAAAGGCCTATGATCTCCTTTATGAGTTCAGGTCTTTCAACCGCCTGATCAGTGATCTCGAAGGCCTTGGCAGCTTCCTTCATTCCTGCCATTACCTTTTCGTGATCGTTTCCGTAGAAGGTGGCCAGAAGTTCTCCCTCTTCAACCTTGTCTCCTACCTTCTTGTTGAGGACTATGCCTGCAGCAAGATCTATATCGTCTTCCTTGGTGGCGCGGCCGGCTCCCGTGTGCTGGGATGCGATGCCGATCTGTCTTGCCTTGATGGAACTGATATATCCTGACTCTTCTGCCCTCAGTTCCTCCTTGAATTCAGCCTGAGGGAACATGGAGTAATCGTAGACGATATCTTCATTTCCTCCCTGGGCTTCAATGAATCTTCTCATCTGGGCAAGGCCTGTGCCGCTTAAAAGCGCATCCTTTGCCATTTCGAATCCCTTTTCAGGAGTATCTGCTCTTCCTCCCAGATAGATCATGATTCCAGCAAGTCTCTCGCTTAATTCTGTAATATCTTCAGGACCTCTTCCCTTGAGGGTGTCGATGGCTTCCTGAACTTCAAGAGCATTTCCCACAGCCTTTCCCAGAGGCTGGTTCATGTCTGTGATGCAGGCAACGGTTCTTCTTCCCGCATCATATCCGATATCCACCATGAGGTCTGCAAGGGTCACTGCATCTTCAAGGTTCTCCATGAAGGCTCCGTCTCCGCACTTGACGTCAAGGACGATGGCATCGGACCCGGCAGCGAGTTTTTTGCTCATGATGGAGGATGCGATGAGGCCGAAATTATCAACTGTTGAAGTTACGTCCCTCAAAGCATAGAGCTTCTTGTCCGCAGGGGTAATGTGTCCGCTCTGGCCCATGACGGCCATGCCGATGGTATTTACCTGGTTCAGGAATTCATCGGGCTCAAGGACAGTCCTGAAGCCCGGAATGGACTCCATCTTGTCCACGGTTCCTCCCGTGAATCCGAGACCGCGGCCGGACATCTTGGCGATGGGAACTCCGCAGGCAGATGCAAGGGGTGCTACCACCAGAGTTGTCTTGTCTCCGACTCCTCCCGTGGAATGCTTGTCGACCTTGATTCCCTTGATGGAGCTGAGATCCACAGTATCTCCCGAGTATCTCATGGCAGCTGTCAGAGTATAGGTCTCCTCTCTTGAGAGGCCTCTGAAAAAGATGGCCATGAGAAGAGCGGATACCTGATAGTCAGGGATCTCTCCCTTGACGTAGCCCGTGATCCACCAGTTGATCTCGTCTCTTGAGAGCTCTCCGCCTTCACGTTTTTTGTATATAATGTCATTCATATTGAAGCTCATTTTATTATCTCCTCTTTAAAAGATGTGCCGAAGCCCGTGCCTTCAACTCCCAGAAGGTCGCATACAGTAGCTCCCAGATCTGCGAAGCTTGCTCTCACACCAAGGTTTACTCCGGACTTTATGTTCTTGCCGTAGGCAATTACAGGAACGTATTCCCTCGTGTGGTCTGTTCCCGGTGCCGTAGGATCGTTTCCGTGGTCAGCTGTAATGAAGAGCACGTCATCATCCGCCATCTTAGCCATGATCTCAGGAACTCTTGCATCGAATCTTTCGATGTTCTCGCCGTAGCCCTTTGGGTCGCGTCTGTGGCCGTACTTGGCATCGAAGTCCACGAGATTTGTGAAGATGAAGCCTTCGAAATCCTTGTCAAGGGCATCCAGGGTGTTGTCCACACCGTTCATGTCGTCCTTGTTGTGCACAGACTCCGTTACTCCTGCACCGTTAAAGATGTCGCTGATCTTGCCTACTGCATAGACGGTCTTTCCCGCTTCCTTGATCTTGTCGAGGATGGTGGGACCGAAAGGAGTTACAGAATAGTCGTGTCTGTCAGAGGTTCTTTCCCTCTTTCCTTCCGCGTTTATGATGTACGGACGGGCGATTACTCTTCCGCAGGCGAATTCGCCCACCAGCATCTCTCTCGCTACCTCGCAGTAGT
>CAMPCK010000091.1 GCA_946645735.1 uncultured Clostridia bacterium | reverse complement strand
CCTTTGTTCTCGGAGGAGGCCAGGAGAGGGGCATGAGATCCGGCACCGAAAACGTTCCCTACATCGGAGGCTTCGGCCTTGCCTGTGAGATGGCGGTGAAGAACCTTGATGAGAGAACCGGCCGAATCAGGGAAATGAGAAATCATCTTAGAGACGGCATACTTGATCAAATAGGGGACTGCGTGATAAACTCACCCGATGACGGAGTCTGCTCAGTGCTTAACGTAAGCTTCCCGGGAACCAGGGGAGAGGTAATACTTCACAGACTTGAACAGGAGGGGATCTACGTTTCAACAGGTTCCGCCTGCTCATCAAACCACAAGACATCCAAAGGTTCCCACGTGCTCAACGCCATGGGGCTTAAGCCAAAAGAAATAGAGGGGGCACTCCGATTCAGCTTAAGCGAGTTCAACACCATGGAAGAAATGGACTATACCGTGGAGAAACTCAAGGCCGCAGTTGAAGGATTCAGACGCCTCGGAAGCTTCAGATAGACATGCTTTCAGGGCTCCGGCCCTATTGAAAAAAATCAGGAAATTTGATATGATTAACTCATAAATACAAGTGTTTATGAGTTAATTTTTTATAGAAAGGAGAACCCTAATATGATATCAAATCTGGGAACAAAGTTCTCTGATTATGCAGGAAGCATTTTGCTGGCAGTGGTAATCCTCATAGTCGGACTTATACTTATCAAGGTGTTACTCGGCATTGCAGCCAAGGCACTGAACAAAACAAAGCTTGATGCGAGCATCCATAAATTCATTCTTTCAGCACTGAAGATCTGTCTTTATGTGATACTTCTTGTGATCATACTCTCGAGCCTCAAGGTTCCTACAGCTCCTCTCGTTACGGTGCTTGGAGCCATGGGAGCAGCCCTGGCACTGGGCCTTCAGGGAAGCCTTTCAAACGTGGCCGCCGGAATCCTGATCCTGGTAAACCAGCCCTTCAAGAAGGGAGATCTGGTGGACACCAACGGATACCAGGGTGTCGTTGATGCCATCGATATAACATCCACCACCATCCAGACTGTGGATAACAGGACGGTTATCCTCCCCAACTCATCAGTTCTCGGATCTGCCATAGTCAACAACACGGCAGAAAAGATGCGCAGAATAGACGTATCCTACGGCATAGCATATTCAGCAGATATTGCAAAGGCCAAGGAGATAATCCTGGATGTCTGCAAAAAGAACCAGTATGTCCTTGATGACCCCGCCGTATTCGTAGGAGTAGGCGAGCACGGAGAAAGCGCCGTTATCCTGGATCTCAGATGCTGGGTAGAAACAGCAAACTATTTACCCGCCAAGTATGAGCTTCAGGAGCAGGTAAAACTTGCCTTCGATCAGGCTGGAATACAGATTCCCTTCCGCCAGATCGACGTGCACCTGGACAAATAGTCTTAAGAAAATTTTTTGCATCCAAAGCGCCCCAGTCCTAGGGCGCTTTTGTGTTTGGGATATTCCCGTAATGCAAAAAATCCGAGTAAAAATCTGATCTTTATCGTATAATTGGTATAGGATGATTCTGAAAGGATGACATGAAATGAAAGTTAAGATCATATGGATTTTGCTTGTTATAGTTCTCATACTGTCCATGACTCTCGTGATCGCCTGCGGAGGAAATGATCAGGAAGCAGCGGCTCCGGAAGAACCGGCTCAGGCGGAAACTGAAGAGGCTCCGGAAGCTGAGGTGCAGACTCCGCAAGCAGAAGGGGACATACGGTCTGAATTCAAGGAGCTGGTGGATAACTACGAGGTGTTTATGGATGAATATTTTGCGTTCATGAAAACTTACGATGAGAATGACAAAAGCCAGGAGCCTGAATTCCTTCAGATCATCTCGGACTATACGGACATGACCAGGCAGTTCAACGAATGGGAGAAGCAGGGCCTTACTGAAGATGAGAAGAAGTACATGGACGCCGCCTTTGAAAGGGTAGGCGAAAAGCAGCTTGAGGCGGGCATTGCCCAGGGGTAGTTGAAATAATCGTATGAAAAAAGGAGCAGCGATCGCTGCTCCTTAAGTGTTTTTTGACCTTATTTAAGTGCCTTGAGGATTCCGAGAACGTATCTCCAGCTGCGCTCTGTGGAGGAGATGGAAGCCTTTTCGTCAGGTGTGTGTACGTCCTGAAGGTCGGGTCCGATGGAAACTGCATCAAACTTGTGTCCCATCTTTCCTGCAAAGAATCCGCACTCAAGACCTGCGTGAACTGCTTCGATCTGAGGATCTTTTCCGAACATCTCCTTGTATACTTCAACACAGGTGTCTCTTAAAGGAGAATCTGCCTTATATTCCCAGCCGGGATAGTAGAGTGAGAACTTGATGGTTCCGCCGAGGATGTTGATAAGGTTCTCAAGTCTTCTTGCTGTGAAGTAGATGCGGCTCTCAACGGAGGATCTGATGCCGTATAAGGAGGTGACTTCAGTCTCTTCTGTGTTGAGGATGCCGAGGTTAAGGCTGGTCTCTACGAGGCCCTTGATTCCCATGCTCATGTTCATGATGCCGTTGGGTGTATTGAGAAGGAAGGCGACGATCCTGTCTGTGCTGTCCTTGTCCATGGGTGTGAAGTACGCCTTGTCAGCCTTGGCAACTTCAAGTCTGATGGAAGGATCGGACAGAGCGTATTCTTCTGTGAGGACCTTCTGTAAAGCTTCAGCTGCTTCGAGGACTGCTTTTTCATCAGCTGCTGCGAACTGACCTACGGTTTCCTTGCAGATTACGTTGTCAGCATTTCCGCCCTTTACGCAGATGAGTCTTAAATCAGTCTTGTCAGAGATCTCGGAAATAACTCTTCCCATGAGCACATTGGCATTGGCACGCTCCTTGTCGATCTCCATGCCGGAGTGTCCGCCGAGAAGTCCGCTGAGCTTAACTCCGAAAACTGTGCCGTCATAAGCTTCACGCTTAACGGGGATGGAGCCGTTTCCGGTGATTCCGCCTGCGCAGCTTACGGTGATGATTCCTTCTTCTTCGGAGTCGAGGTTCAGCATGCGGTATCCCTTGAGAAGGGAAGTGTCGAAGCCTTCAGCTCCTTCAAGTCCTGTTTCTTCGTCAACGGTGAATACGCATTCAAGTGCAGGATGTTCATATTCTCCCGGTGAATCGAGAAGTGCAAGCATGAAAGCAACAGCCATGCCGTCGTCAGCTCCTAAGGTGGTGCCGTCTGCTGTGAGCCAGTCGCCTTCGATCATGAGCTTGATGCCCTCGGTCTTCATATCGATGGGGCAGCCTGCAACCTTTTCGCATACCATGTCCATGTGTCCCTGAAGGATAACGGGCTCGGATGCTTCATAGCCTGCGGATGCAGGTCCGTAGATAAGCACGTTGTTCAGTTCATCCTGAACATATTCAAGACCGCGCTCCTTGGCGAAGTTTGCCAGATAGTCGCTGATCTGCTTTGTGTTGTAGGAACCGTGAGGGATCTTGCTGATCTCCTCGAAATAATGAAATACTTTTTTAGGTTCGATATTTGCTAATACTCCCATTTTTTGCTCCTTTCAAACTGGTGTATTTTTTGACTTTATATCTCATCGGGCCGGATGGTCACGATTTCCTGTGATTTGATGGCTGCATCCACAAGGGCCTCCACATCGAGACGTGATTCGCTTTCAAGAATCTTTTCAAGTCTGGGCTTGGTGGCAGGATGCTTGGGAAGGAAGACTGTGCAGCAGTCCTCATAGGGCTCTATGGATTTCTCATAGGTGCCGATTTCCTGGGCTCTGTCCATGATCTCGATCTTGTCCATGCCGATAAGGGGCCTGAAAACTGGCATTGAAACCACGCTGTCAGTTACCACAAGGGCTTCAGCCGTCTGTGAGGCTACCTGACCCAGGTCTTCGCCTGTTATGAGGGCCTGACACTCTGTATCCTTTGCCAGTCTCTCAGCGATCCTCATCATGAAGCGTCTTACGTGGATGGTGGTCTCTTCCTCGGGGCAGTTCTTTACGATCTCCTCCTGGATGGGAAGAAGGTTTATGACGTGCATCCTGAATTTACCCGTATACTGGGATACGATCTGGGCAAGCTCGATAACTTTCTCCCTTGCGCGCTCTGAGGTATAGGGGTAGGAGTGATAATGCACAGCTTCTATCATCATGCCGCGCTTGGCCATCATCCAGGTAGCCACGGGGGAATCGATTCCTCCGGAGAGAAGGGTCATGCCTTTCCCGTTGGTTCCGAGAGGCAGGCCTCCGAGACCGTTTACCTTGGAATCATAGATGTAGGATACATCGTGGCGCACGTCAACTTTGAGAAGGACGTCGGGATCGTGGACGTCGACCTTAAGGACCTTGCAGCCCACCAGAACCTTGGCTCCGATGATCCTTCCTATTTCAGGGGACTTCACGGGGAAGTTCTTGTCGGCTCTCTTGGCTTCCACCTTAAAGGTTTTGATGCCGCGTTTCTCAATGAGTTCCTTCATATAGCGGACGGCCTCTTTTCCGATGGCATCCAGGTCAGACTCGGCCTCAACTGCCTTGGAAACGGAAGCGACTCCGAATACCTTGACGGTCTCGCGGATTATCTCATCGATATCCAGGTCCTTTACTGCCTTGATATAGATGAGACCTTCGTGGCGGTAAACGTCGATATCCTTGTCCTTTCCGACTTCAGCGATTTTTTTGACGTTGGCCTTGATGCGGTCCACCAGCATGCGTTCGAAGTAGGGTTTGTTCATTCCCTTTAAGGCTACTTCACCTGCGCGGACTATGAGTATGTTTCTTTCGTTCATTTTTTCCTCCTGGACCGGCGAATACGTTGGTGCCGGTATTTTTTTCATTATCCAACCAATTATTATAGCTTATTACTGCAAAAAACTCAATGCCAAGCTTAAATATGCCTTTTGCACGTGAAAAAGAACTTGTTAATAAGGGTTTTGGGCAAAAATGTTCTTGAAAACAGTGCAGAAAAGTGGTATAACTATTAACGTATGATGTTATAATTTTAACGTGGGTTAATACGGCTCGTGTTGATATAACTAAT
>CAMPCK010000090.1 GCA_946645735.1 uncultured Clostridia bacterium | reverse complement strand
CTTAATATCGGTGGTGATAATGCCGTTAAATCTTTCAGAGAAAAGAATGTCTCCTCTGAAATCAACATAGTCAAGTATATTCAAATGAACTCCTCCTTGGTAGATGAATCCCTCATCCGGGATTCCGACGCCAGTATACGAAATATCTATTTCCTGATCTTCTCAAGGGCTTTATTCATGTCATCGGGAAGATCTGCTTCAAGATGGATTTTTTCTCCCGTAATGGGATGAATGAAATCCAGGGAATATGCATGAAGAGCCTGCCTGTCAATGATGTCTGACACCACCTCGGGATTTGTTTCCATCCTTGGCCCCTTCTCCCCTGTAAGAGGCGGTCTCGGATCTCCGTAGACCCTTCTGTATTCAAAGGGATCTCCGTGGCAGTAGAGATGATCTCCCACAACGGGATGTCCCAGGGACGCCATGTGGATCCTGATCTGATGGGTCCTTCCCGTATCAAGCTTAAGCTCAACCAGTGAATATCCGTTAATAAGCTTCTCCTGGATGGGACCTCCCTGAGCTGGGCTTCCGAAGGTCATGCTGTGGTGATATCTGTACCTCTCAAGGACATCAAAATGGGTTATGCATCCCTGTCCTCCCTCTTCTACAGGAACGACCCAGCGCTCAACTTCGTTCTCGTCAGGCTTTCCCAGGGGGAGAAATACAGTACCGTCATCATCTGTCATCATGCCTTCCAGAATGGCCTTATAGCGCTTTACCATCTTTCCGTTTTTCATCTGACGCACCAGATGATCCTGGGTATGGGCATCCTTGGCAACCACCACAAGTCCTGATGTGTTCATATCAAGCCTGTTAACCAGGCGGATCTTATATACTCTGGAAGGATCTTCATTTCCTTCAGCATCCACTGCTTCCTGCTGGATCTTATAAACCAGTCCGTTAATAAGGGTGTGGCAGGGATTTCCTTTTGTGGGATGCATTACGATTCCCGGCTGCTTGTTTATAACCAGCAGATATTCATCCTCATAGACAACATCGATGGGAATGTCCTCAGGAGGGTATTCAGTTCTTTCCTCAGGCATATCGACCCTGATGAGGTCCCCCTCTTTCATGGGCATCCAGCCTGCAAAGGCTTCGCCGTTAACGGTGATGGCTCCTGCCTTTCTTAGTTTTGTCATCAGACGAGAAGAAAAAGCGAATTGCTCTTTCACAATCGCTTTTAATGGTTTCCCCTGATCTTCAATTGTAACTTTATAAATATATTCAGACATTACAGAAACTTACTCTTTACTTTATCCCAGAAAGTCGTATCCCCCATGCGCACCAGATTGATCTTGCGCTTTGAGAGACAGAGCTCTATGGAACTGATATTGCTGTAGATCTCATCCTGTCCGTCAAAAAGCACGTCCAGAGTTGAGCTCTGCTCATCCACAGGCTTGATGATGAGCTTGTCGTTTGCC
The DNA here is from genome assembly GCA_946645735.1 of uncultured Clostridia bacterium. Next base: position 3,565 of record CAMPCK010000090.1, on the reverse strand, counting down.
GGAAGCAAAATACTTGAAAGCAGCGACCTGTAGGCCGTATTGTTCATGGGAGCCATGGGCGCCACCTGCAAAAGATTCAGCCTCGGGTCCACCAGGGCTCCGCCCAGTGAATAATTGTAGGCCGTGGATCCCGCGGGAGTCGATACGATGATGCCGTCACCGCTGAATTTCTCGATAAAGGATTCGTTGATGCTTATATTGAGGTGTACTGGATGGGTTCCCTGGCCCTTTATTACGAATTCGTTGAGCGCTCTGTGAGCGATGTTTGATCCATCCTCAAAAAATACATCCGCCTTAACGATGTTATATGGCTGCACCATGAGGCCGTCTTTAAGGAATCTCTCGATGAAGGGATCTATACCGTCCGGCGCTATCTCCTGGAAGAAACCCAGATGTCCCGTATTGATGCCTGCAACGGGCACCGTGGGAAACTCATGATTCTGCATGAGGTTAAGAAGCGTACCGTCGCCTCCTACGCAGATAATGAGATCAGCTTCATCGGGATCATTAACAGTCACGATGCCTGCATCCTTCAGTTTACCCTTGAGTATCTCTGCGATCTCCAGGGATTTTTTTACTTCATTTTTGTAAACAAATACTTTTTTCATATACCGTATTTCCTATCTGTGGTCTTCGATATATTTTTCAACGACTTCACCGTCGGTGGGTTCAGGAACACATACGAGTCCCCTCTTCTGGAAGCGCTCTGCACCGTTTCCTGCAAGGATCAGCACCCAGCCGTCGGGAACGTTTTCGCAGGCGTAATATACAGCCTCGCGCCTTATGGGGATCTCAGCCTGTACCTTGTCATCGGACAGGAACTGCCTGATGTCAGACCAGATCTGATGGATGTCGTCAGTTCCGATATCCTGTTCAGTGAGGACCACTTTGTCCACATACTTCTCTGCAACTTCCCCCAGCTCTCTTCTTCTGTTAAAAGCCTTGTTTCCCACAACGGCCACCACCAGCATTTTTTTGCGTCCCGGGTAAAGCTCGTTCACATTATTGAAGAGCGCCTCGTAGCTCACCTTGTTATGGGCATAGTCCACGATGACGTCCACGTTCTTGTCCTCCAGATGGTGGAGCTCCATACGTCCGGGAACCGTCACGTGAGCCAGGCCTTCAAGGATGTACTCGAAGGGAACTCCCACTGCTCTCGTCATGGCAATGGCTGCCAGGGCGTTGGATACGTTGAAGTATCCGCCGACACTTACGGTGATCTCCTGACTCATGCCCTCAGCTTCAAGGGTGAAACTGAGCTTCGCGGGAGTTGATGCCGGGCTGTGACCGTAATAGTCTGCACCGGGATGCTCTCCGAAGGTCAGGACCTTCTCGCAGTGCTTATGGGCCTCTTCTTTGATTCTTGAGAAGTGCTCCTCATCTATATCGCAGTTTATGGCTGCGAATCTGCTCTGGCTGAAGATCTTCAGTTTTGATTCAAAATAATCCTCGAAGGTGGGATGTTCTCTTTCAGAAATATGGTCTTCTGCGATATTCAGGAAAGCGCAGACCCTGTAGTCCAGGGCATCAGACCTTCTGTATTTCAGCGCCTGGGATGAGGTCTCCATGACGAGACCCTTAAGGCCGTTATCAACACATCTCACCAGATGCTCCTGAAGTTCCAGTGTCTCAGGAGTGGTTATCTTGCGGGCAGTCTCGGGCTCCCCGCCGTCAAAGGTATAGATACCTGAAAGGAAGCCGATGCCCGGCTCACCCTTTGCTTTATAGTACTCGTCCATAATAGCCTTTACGAAGCAGGCTGTGGTGGATTTTCCTTTCGTCCCCGTGATGCCGATGAGCATCAGCTTCTCATTCCAGATATCATCATAAAACATGCTGCCCAGCTTCGTGAGCACCATACGCATATCTCTTACGATAATTCTGGGGACCTCATGGCCCTCCTTTTTTAAAGCATCCTTAGATGCCAGAAGAGATCCGTCCTCACATACGTAGGCGCATGCCCCAAGGTTCAGAGCCTCCATGAGGTATTCCTCTCTGAAGTTAAGACCCTTGCAGATGAAGAGCCCGTCCTCTTTGGCCTTCTTTGAATTGTATGTGAGTCCCTTTATGAGTATGCCGAAGTCAGCGGAGCTGCTGTTGTCAGACACCAGCAGTCCGAGAGAATCCAGCATTATTTTGTAATCATTAAGTGTTTTGAAATTAAGATCCATTTATTATAATTCGTCCTTTTCATCCTTAGGTGCGCCGAAGGCGTCCACTTCGTCCTCGATGACGATCTCAGGGCCTTCATCAGCGGGAGTTTCCTCAATGATGATCTCAGGCTCTGCTTCTTCGACGATGATCTCGGGTCCTTCCTCGAAAGGCGCTTCTTCCACGGGTCCTCCCATGATGATCACTTCAGGTTCGATGACGTCCTCAGGATCCACCTTGATCTCCACTTCAGGCTCAGGCTGTACTTCAGGCTCAGCTGTGAATTCAGGTGCTGCCTCATATACAGTTTCAGGTTCTGCCTGTGTTTCCATGGCTTCAGCCTGGATATCAGCATCCTTCATAACAGGTGTCTCGTGGACTTCATAGGAAGCGTTCACCATGTTTCCGGGGTTAACGCCCTGCTCCTGTATATGCTGGTCGGGAACCATTACCACCAGGTTCTGAGTGAGCAGTTCATAGAATACGGTACGTCCTACCTGGAAATATGTATTGTAAATAATCATGGGAATCAGTGAAATAATGGCAGCAATAAGTGATGCAACATTTCCTGAAGGAAGACCTGTTACGATGAGATTGCTTGCCATGGAAGCAAGGATTCCCCATCCGATGAAGGTAAGGTCAAGTACGAAAAGCGCACCCTTGTTTCCCCTCATTCTGGCCTTGGATTCATTGATGCACTGAGTAACTGAATACTCGGGATGATCAGCAAGTATGAAGAATGCCTGGCTGTATCTGTATGCTGCAACTATTCCGGGAATAACAAAGAGCAATGCCCATAAGAAGGTAAATACAGTTATAAGGATCTGAAGAAGAATTGTCTTTCCGAAGAGAGAAAATCCTTCAAAGAGAAGCTTGTTGTCTGTCCTCTTGGTTCTGAAGAATGTAAGAAGCATGAGAGCAAGTCCATAGGCAAAAGCTCCTGTGAGGAGGAACTGGTATAAATCACCTATGAAAGATGCATTCACTTTTATGGCATTTCCATCGAGCTCCAGGATCTGTCCATAGATCTGTGCAAGATCGGGATCGATCGGGATATCTCTGTACATAGGAAACAGCTGATTGAGTATCTCAGAAATATAGGTTGTAAGAAGCATATAGATGCCGACTGCTATAGAAACATCTTTCCAGTGATTTTTAAGAGCATCACGGGCGATTTTTCTGATCAGTCCTGCCGGTTCTCGTACGATGTGTAACTGTTCCATTTACTAGTCCTTTCTTTAACTCCTTTTGATGCGTTCGCACAGACGATAAAACACCTCAAATCCCCGTCATACGAACAAATTATTCCATTTGACATTATATCTTAAAAGCGTTATAATTGCAAGCGTGCTAGGGGAGCTATTGCTGAGATCCAAACCCTCATGACCTGATCCGGATAATACCGGCGTAGGCA
>CAMPCK010000089.1 GCA_946645735.1 uncultured Clostridia bacterium | reverse complement strand
CTATGTGGGAAGGCTCCGTCGAAGCAAGGCCCAGTCCCTGCTGAAGGTTTTTCTCACATTTATCGAGCCAGAGACTGTACATTCCATAAGAAATTATGAAGTACAAAGGCAAGGATAAAATCAGTGCCATAAAAGCAGCACTGCGGAAAGTAAGCTGGCTTATATCAATAAGCACGTCTCCGAAGAGCAGACCGAAGAATACCGTGAGCACTATCATAAGAAGTGCCATAAACCCAAGGGGAGCCATGGATTCCTTTATGGTATCCAGTCTGACACGGTCATCTGTTTCAATGGGAACCGCATTGATATCATCGTTATAATATACCTTCTGCTTGAAGTAGTCGCAGGCCTTGACCCAGCCTGATGAAGCTATATAGTCTTCAAGACCCTCAGAATAGTCTGATTTTTCTGACCAGTATTCCAGATTGTCAGGGTCGTAGACTATCTGAACTTTTCTCGGTTTGGGCTCACATTTTTTGTATCTGATAAAAACAGTTCCTATATAGTCGGCTTTCCAGCCCTTAAGAGAACGCTTCTCGAGCTTTCTCTCCAGCACATCAAAGAAATACTGTTCGCCTATGGGATATATACCATAACTAACATTCATTATTATTCCCTCCTTTGATAATCATCCCATAATCTCTTATCTGGCTTTCAAGCCTTTCTATTTCAGCTGAAAGCACGGATCTCCCCGCATCTGTCAGGATGTAATTTTTGCGTTTGCCGACAGATGATGTCTCAACAATATACCCTTCATGAACAAACTGCCCCAGTAGATTATAAAGAGTTCCAGAACCGATCAGGACTCTTCCCTTTGTAATTTCCTTCACCTTATCCATGATGTCCATTCCGCAGCACTCATCATTGAGACTCAGGAGTATGTAGAACATCTGCTCTGTAAGGGTCTGGAATTTATTTCTTGCCATTAATTATTCCCCCTTTGGATCTGTTATAGTAATTAGCTGATATGGTAATATTCTGATAAAGGGTCTGGCACCATTCCTTTGTCGAATATCGACATTCATCATCCTGATTATATGTCGAATATCGACAAACGTCAATACCTATTTGATTTTTATTGAGAAATACTCCTTTTAAGTGCCCCCCATCCATGATATAATTTTTATATGAATTTAGAACATTTAAACAAGGAACAAAGAGAAGCGGTTCAGTACACTGAAGGCCCGCTTCTTATATTAGCAGGAGCAGGCTCCGGCAAGACCCAGACCATGACCCACAGGATCGCCTATCTCATTGAAGAGGGCGTAAGGCCATACAATATCCTGGCTGTGACCTTCACCAACAAAGCTGCAGCTGAGATGAGAGACAGGGTGGAGAAGCTTGTGGGCGTATGCCCCGGCATGTGGATCATGACCTTCCATGCCATGAGTTTAAGAATGCTCAGGGAGCACCCGGAGAAGGTGGGATATACAAAAAGCTTCGTGGTATATGACACAGTGGACCAGAAGGCTGTCCTTAAGAATATATATAAGGAAAGAAACATCGATTCCAAGGACTATCCCTATCCGCTTCTCTCATCAATCATCAGCAAGTGCAAGGAGCGTGACTGGGATCCTGAAAAGTTCAAGGAAATGGAGATGGATACTCCCACAGCCCGCGTATACTATAACGTATATAAGGACTACGAGGCAGCTTTAAAGAAAAACAATGCCATGGACTTCGATGATCTGCTTCTTAAGGCTTTTCATCTCTTAAGAGACTACCCTGAAGTTCTTGAGGATTACAGAAGACGCTTCAGATATATAATGGTGGATGAGTACCAGGATACCAACCGCATCCAGTACGAGATAATCCATCTTCTTGCCATGCAGCACAGAAATCTCTGCGTTGTAGGCGACGATGACCAGTGCATCTATCAGTGGAGAGGTGCTGACATCAGAAACATTCTGGACTTCGAGAAGGATTTCAAGGGAGCCAAGGTGGTCAAGCTTGAACAGAACTACAGATCCTTCAAAAACATCCTGGCCTGCGCCAATTCCGTTATAAAGAACAACCGGGACCGCAAGTCCAAGAAGCTCTGGACGGACAAGGAAGAGGGAGATCTCGTCATATATAACAGGGTGGATTCCGATAAGGAAGAAGCAGCCTATGTGGCAAACGAGATAAAATTCTTAAGGCAGCTCGGTAGAAGTTATGATGATTTTGCGATTCTTTACAGGACCAATGCCCAGTCAAGGCTTTTTGAAGATGCCATGAAGCGTGCCCGCATTCCTTATCAGATTCTTTCCGGTTTCAGTTTCTATGAGAGAAAAGAAACCAAGGACATGATAAGCTACATGCGCCTGGTGGTTAATCCCAAGGATGACATAGCTCTTGAGAGGATCATAAACGAACCTAAGAGGGGAATCGGGCCTACCACTTTCGCCAAATACAGGGCGCTTGCATCTGTGAACGGCACATCCATCTTCGAGTGTCTCCTGGATGATGAGACTCTGGATACCTTTCCCAAGAAGGCCAGGGAATCCCTTAAATCCATGGTGGACGTTATAAGAGAGTGTATAGATGAGAGGGAAAACTTAAGAGTATCGGATATATACGATAACCTGCTCATTAAGACCGGATATATGGCAGCCCTTGAAGCTCAGAACACTCAGGAGGCTGAAGGAAGGATTGAGAACCTTCTTGACTTTAAATCGTTCATATACGATTTTGAAAAGGAAAAGGAAGATGCCGGTGAAGAGGCTACTCTTGATGAATTCCTTGAGAGAGTCTCCACCCAGAGCGACACGGATAAGTATGATGAGGCTGACGGCAAGGTCACTCTCATGACCCTCCACAGCGCCAAGGGACTGGAGTTCCCCGTGGTGTTCATGCCCGGAATGGAAGACGGACTCTTCCCCAGCTTCAGATCCATGGACACTGAAGCCGGAATCGAAGAGGAAAGAAGACTCTGCTACGTGGGAATGACAAGAGCAAGGGAGAAACTGATCCTGACTTCCGCCCAGTACAGAGTTCAGTACGGCCATGGAGACTTTGCAAGGGAATCTATGTTTATAGGGGAGATAGATCCTAAACTTCTGGAAGTGATAGGAAATACTTATCAGCCCACAAGAAAGATCGACAACAACCTGGGTATTTCCCTGGGAAGCCTGGACGGTTTCGCCAAGACTCCTCAGATGCCCTATGATCCTTTAAGATTTGCCAAGCAGCAGGTCAGGAAGACTGTATCAACAGATACATTTGTTATAGGCGATCAGGTGACCCACGGCAAGTTCGGCCATGGTATCGTAGTGGATGCGACTGAAACTACGGTCACAGTGGTATTTGACGATTTCGGAACCAAGAAGCTTGCCATCGGAATGGCACCGCTCAAAAAAGTATAAAAGGTGAGAAAATGACAGACCAGATCAGCATGTTTGAACTGAATAACGAGAATGACAAAGATTCGAAGATTACTGAGATGAAAGAGCTCATAGAGACTCTGAATGAAGCATCTCTTGCATACTATCAGGAAGCAAGGGAGATAATGCCTAACTTTGAGTATGACAGGCTCTATGACAGGCTTCAGGAACTTGAGGAGGAGACAGGAACCATCTTCTCAAACAGCCCTACCCAGAATGTCGGCTATGAGGTTCTCTCTGAACTTCCCAAGGAGGCCCACCCTTCCAAGATGCTGAGCCTTGACAAGACTAAGGAGCCGGAGGCTTTAAAGAGTTTCGTGGGAAATAATGAAGCTCTCATGTCCTGGAAGCTGGACGGCCTTACAGTAGTTCTCACATATAACGGAGGAAGCCTCGCCAAGGCTGTTACCCGCGGAAACGGTGAAGTGGGCGAAGTCATTACCAACAATGCGAGGGTATTCTCCAATGTTCCTCTTAATATTGACTTTAAAGGGGAACTGGTCTTAAGAGGAGAGGCTGTGATCACCTATGAGAATTTCGAAAAGATCAATTCGGAAATAACCGATGAAGGGGCTAAATACAAGAATCCCAGAAACCTCTGCTCGGGTTCTGTGAGACAGCTGGATCCCAAGGTTACGAAGAAGAGGGGCGTTAAGTTTTTTGCATTCGCTCTCGTATCCGCTGAAGGAGTGGATTTCACAACAAGGAAGGATCAGTTTGACTGGCTTACAGCGCAGGGCTTCCAGGTGGTTGAGCATAAGATCGTCACAGGGGACACTGTTGAAGAGACCATCAGGTGGTTCGCAGAGCATATTGAGAGCAATCCCGTTCCCTCTGACGGAGTGGTGGTATCCTTTAACGATATAGAATACGGAAGGTCTCTTGGTGTAACCGCCAAGTTCCCGAGAGATTCCATAGCCTTCAAGTGGCAGGATGAGACTGCGGAGACAGAATTAAGAGAAATCGAATGGTCCGCATCCCGCACAGGCTTAATCAACCCTGTTGCCATCTTTGATCCCGTGGAGCTGGAAGGCACCACCGTATCCCGTGCATCCGTCCATAATATTTCTGTTATGAAGGAGCTGAAGCTCGGAATCGGGGACAGAATAAAGGTATATAAGGCAAATATGATAATCCCTCAGATCGCAGAGAATCTGACGAGCTCCGGAAGAATTGAGATCCCCGGCACCTGTCCCGTCTGCGGAGGGGATACCATGATAAAAAACGAGAACGGTGTTGAGACTCTTAACTGTCCCAACCCGGAGTGTCCCGCCAAGCAGATCAAGGGCTTCTCACACTTTGTATCAAGGGATGCCATGAACATAGAAGGGCTTTCTGAACAGACCCTGGAGAAGCTCATAGACAGGGGACTCATCAGGGAGTTTGCCGACATCTTCAGAATTAAAGAACATCACGATGCTATTGTTAAAATGGAGGGCTTCGGAGAGCTTTCCTTTAAGAATCTCTGTGATTCTGTGGAGAAGGCCAGAAAGGTTACGCCTCAGGCATTCCTCTATTCTTTAGGCATTCCCAATTTCGGAAGAGCCAATGCAGGGCTTGTGGCCGGATACTGCAGAAACGACTGGGATAAGATAAGAACCCTTGATGAAGAGGAACTTGTGACCATCGAAGGCATAGGTTCA
>CAMPCK010000088.1 GCA_946645735.1 uncultured Clostridia bacterium | reverse complement strand
AGAATAGACTATCACATCTGGGGAAAGTTCTGGGTGCTCTTTTACCTTGCGGGACTGCTGCTCCTGATCATGGTAAAGGTACCGGGACTGGGCATAACCGTAAACGGTGCAACCCGCTGGATCGGCGTCGGTCCCATTACCATCATGCCCGGAGAAATTGCCAAGATCACCCTGATATTCTACATATCAAGACTTCTTGCAAAGAACCCCAGGCTGACAGATGACGTATGGGGCGTTCTCGGAATAGTGGGAGTCACAGGCGTATATGCAGCCCTCATCATGCTTCAGCCCAACATGTCAACTGCAGCCACTGTGGTTCTCATTGCGGGAGGTATGCTCCTGGTTGCAGGAACCAGGATACTGTATCTCTTCATTCTGGCCATCATTGGAGTCGCGGGGGGCGCAGCCCTTATCATGACATCTGAATACAGATTAGCCAGATACACAAGTTTCCTGGATCCCTTTGCAAATGCCCTGGATAACGGCTTCCAGGCAGTGCAGTCTTTGCTTGCCCTTGGAACGGGAGGCTTCACGGGACTGGGCCTTGGAAAGAGCGTGCAGAAGTATCTGTACCTTCCCGAACCTCAGAACGACTTCATCACCGCCATCATCGGCGAGGAACTGGGCTTTGTGGGGATCATAATCCTCATGATAGTATATATTCTCCTCATCTGGAGAGGATGCAGGGCAGCCATGAATGCCAAGGACTACTACGGCATGATGATGGCAGCCGGCATGACCATCATGATCGGAATCCAGGTATCCATAAACATCGCTGTAGTAACCTCATCCATGCCCCCTACGGGAGTAATCCTTCCCTTCGTAAGCTACGGAGGAAACGCTCTCATGCTTCTCATGGGTATGATGGGTATCATGTGGAATATAACAAAACAATCCGAAAAGAATGAGATCCGACTTCTCGCTGAAGAGGAGAGAAGGGCTCTTGAAGAAGAAAAGAACAGACTCGTAAGAAGAACTGTAAGACAGAAGAGAAGAGTATGAAGGTAGTTGTAACAGGCGGCGGATCCGGCGGTCACGTCTATCCTGCCATTGCCATAGCAGACAAATTCAGAGAAAAGGATCCCTCGGGCGAAGTCATCTACATTGGCTATCTGGACGGCTTTGAAAAGCGCGTCGTTCCCAAGGCAGGGTATGAGCTTAAGGAGATCGACACCAGATGGGTGGACCGCTCCAGCATAAAGGAGCTTGCGCTCACTGCCTTCCACGTGGGAAGAGGCATAGTTCAGGCCAGAAAAGTCCTCAAGGAATTCAAGCCCGATGTGATCATAGGCACCGGTGGCTACGTATGCTTCCCCGTTATCTTTTCCGGCCACAGGCTGGGCATTCCCTGCTACATCCATGAGCAGAACGCCTTCCCCGGACTTGCCAACAGACAGGTTGAGAAATATGTAAAAAAAGTATTTCTGGGCTTTGAAGAGGGCGGAAAGTATTTCCATGACCAGAGCAAACTGGTATATACGGGAAACCCTGTCAGGAGTTCTTTCTTCAATGCCGATAAGGCTGAAGCGAGAAAGAAGCTGGGGTTTAAAGAGGACGACTTCGTGGTGCTTTCCTTCGGCGGTTCTCTCGGAGCTGAAGCCATTAATGAGCTTGCCCTGAGCCTCACTGAAGAAATGAACGGAAAAGAGGGCCAGGCCCTTGTATTCGGCACGGGAAGGCAGTATTATGATGATGTCATGAACGAGATCTCACGCCGCGGCATTGAAGTCTCCGACAACATCAGGATACTCAACTATATAGACGACATGGAGAGCTACATCGCATCCTCCGACCTCATCATTTCAAGGGCGGGGGCTCTGTCGGTTGCCGAGACCCTGGTATCCGGAAAACCCTCCATCCTGGTTCCGTCACCCAATGTTACGGGAAACCATCAGTACCACAACGCCAAGGCTGTGGCTGACAGAGGAGGAGCCATACTCATAGAAGAAAAGGACATTGATCCTGAAGAAATAAAGAGGATCGTAAGAGAGGTAAGCAGCGACCCTCAGAAACTCATGAACATGGGAAGATCCGCAAGGGAAATCGCACCTGATTCCGCTACGGATATAATATACGAAGAAGTAGTTAAAGGCTGATGAACAATAAGGAACGAGTAGCCAAAAGACAGCTCAGAAAAGTCAGGGGCTGGACCATATTTGGAATTCTGGTTGGCATTGCCGTCCTTGTCATTGTAGCGCTCAAGGCTCCTGCCTTCAACGTTACGGGTTATGAGATCGAAGGAAACCACTATTATTCCAACGATGAAATAATCAACATGGGCAACTGCAATACCGGAGAAAACATCTTTACGGGTGTGGACTGCGGAGATATCAGGGACAGACTCATGAAGGATCCCTATATGGTGCAGGTCAAGGTAAGGCGCAAGATCCCCAATACCATTGTGGTCAATATTACAGAGAGAGCCCAGGTGGCGGGAGTAGTCTTCGGCGAGAGTTTCGTGGTCATCGACTCCGACGGAATAGTCCTGAGGAAGACCACTGTTGATCCCAAGGTCACGGTCTTAAGGGGCATGAATATCTCTAAGATGGAACTTGGTGAACCCATAGAAGTGGAGGAGCCGGTGCTCTTAAGACAGTGCATGGATATGATAAGCACCATGCAGGCCAACAACATGTACTTCAAGTCCATCACCATCTCCGAAGGAGAGGTGAAGGCCTACGTACTGGACAGCCTTGTGGTAAGGGGCATGGCGGACAACATTCTTGAGTCCCTCAAGAACAAGGACATCCAGCTCGTTGTGCAGGAACTCTTCGAACAGGGCATCGAAAGAGGAACTATCAAGGTTACGGGAGACAATTACGTTTCCTTTACACCGCAGATCTGATGATAAATACATATAGTGCAGAAGGCAGACTCCCTGCTTGAGGACAAAGTTCCCATGGGCAGGGGGTTTTTTGCAAAATATTTATAAAAAAAATAGTGCAAATGCCTTCAATATATGGTATTATTATCTCAAGTATGTTTATTGACATTATGGAGGTATAATTCATGCTACAGTTTGACACCAATGATAAAAAAGGGGCTGTAATTAAAGTAATCGGTATTGGAGGCGGCGGATGCAATGCTGTTAACCAGATGGTTGAAGCCGAACTCAGGGGCATCGATTATATAGCTGTAAATACAGATAATCAGGCTCTCGCCAGATGCAATGCTGACACAAAGGTACAGATCGGCGAGAAGCTTACCAGAGGACTCGGAGCCGGAGCTAACCCGGAAATCGGTATGATGGCTGCAGAGGAGTCCATTGAAGATATAGTAAGTCATCTTGAAGACGCAGACATGGCATTCATCACAGCAGGCATGGGCGGCGGTACAGGTACAGGAGCTGCACCCGTAATCGCCAAGGCATCAAAGGCCATGGGAATTTTAACCGTAGGCGTTGTTACCAAACCCTTCACTTTCGAAGGTCCTAAGAGAAGAAAACAGGCTGAGCTTGGAATTGAATACCTTAAAGAATATGTAGACGCACTCGTTGTTATACCCAACGATAAGCTTATTGAAAACAGCGCCAAGAACACTTCAATGCTCGAGGCCTTCAAGATGTCAGATGACGTTCTCCGTCAGGGCGTACAGGGCATCTCCGATCTTATCAGAGATGATGCTATGATCAACGTAGACTTTGCTGACGTTCGTTCAGTCATGACCGACAGGGGAGTTGCTCACATGGGCGTAGGTCATGGATTCGGAGAAACAAGAGCAGCTGATGCTGTTAAGGGAGCTATCGAGAGCCCGCTTCTTGAGACCACCATCGACGGCGCCAAGGCTATTCTCCTTTATGTAGTCGGCGGATATGACGTAGGAATGATGGAAATCAATGAGATCGCTTCAGAGGTCCAGAGAAGAGCCAATGAAGATTGTATCCTGATCTTCGGTGCAGCTATCGATGACGCCATGAAGGATGAAATCAAGGTTACCGTTATTGCTACCGGTTTTGAGGAAGATGAATACGAAGAAGAGGAAGAAGAGTATGTTGCTCCCGCACCTGCACCTCAGCCCGAGCCGCAGAAACCGGCAACAGGCTTAGGAAGAAGCGATGATGAACTCAGAATGCCGGAGGAACCCAAGGCTACCACAGTGTATGGAAGCGTGGACGGAATCCGCGGAACAGAGACAACTCTTCAGGATCTTCTTGAAAAGCATAAAGACGATGACGACAGCGATTCAGACTTCGTCATCCCCAGTTTCCTATAAAAACTCCAAGCCGGCTATGCCGGCTTTTGGTGTTATATTGAGTACAGCCGGATAATATAATTGAGAGAAATAACATCCAAAGAAAACCGAATATTCAGGCATGCTCTCAGCCTGAAAAAGAAGAAATACCGCGATCAGTTCGGTGAATATCTCATAGAAGGTCCCAACCTCCTTAAGGAAGCCCTGAAGGAGGGCGTTTGGGTTGAGACTGTTTTTATCAGGCCCATGATCACCCCTGAAGAAGAGGAGCTCATATCTTGTGATGAGATCCGGGAGAAAGTATTTTGCTTGTCAGACAATCTTCTGGAGGCCCTTAAGGATACGGAGACATCCCAGGGAATCATAAGCGTGGTAAAGAAACCTGAATTCAGAGATATTCCATCAGACAGCAGGGGAAACGTTCTCGTCCTGGACAGGCTCCAGGATCCGGGAAACATCGGAACCTTGCTTCGGACAGCCGATGCGGCAGGGTACGAAATGGCAGTATTCGTGAAGGGAACAGGCGACCCCTACGGAGCAAAGGTAGTGCGTTCCGCTGCGGGTTCACTCTTCAGGATGCCCATTTATTTTGCTGAAAACAGCCATGAACTGATAGAATTTCTTCACAGGAGAGGAAAGCGGATAATCGCAACCGCCATGTCTGCCGACAAGGCATACTACGAGACGGACCTTAAAGAAAGGGCAGCGGTTATCATAGGCAATGAGGGAAACGGCATAGACCCGTACCTCATTTCGAGAGCAGATGAGAAAATAAGGATCCCCATGGAAGGAAACACAGAGAGCCTCAACGCTGCTGTGGCCGGCGGGATCTTAATGTATGAAAGGATCAGAAGACGATAATGAAAGAAGCATTACAGCA
>CAMPCK010000087.1 GCA_946645735.1 uncultured Clostridia bacterium | reverse complement strand
GATTGGGAAAAGGGTATGCTTGAGAACGGCGGACTTGAACTCTTCAACGAGTACATCGCAGGATCCGATTTCTACTGCATCGACCTTTACTACAACGGAATCAGAGAGATCATCTCCAGAAACAAGGTTTATCACAACACAGCTGATTTTGCCGGACAGAAGGTAAGAATCGCTCAGAACGACCTTAACGTAGAGATCTGGAATGCTATGGGAGCTAACCCTACACCTATGGCATGGTCTGAAGTAGTAACATCACTTTCACAGGGACAGATCGACGCTCTCGATCACTCCCTTGGAGTATTCAATGACTTCAACCTTCACGAAGTTGCTCCTTACATAACTCTTACAAACCACTGCTCATCACCGTTCCCTATCATCGTTTCCAAGTCCTGGATCGAAGCACTTGATCCTGCAGACAGAGAAGTTCTTGAAGCCGGTGTACACGAGATGGCAGCAGGACAGAGAGCTGAAGAGAGAGCTAAGGAAGCAGAATATATCGAGAGATTCAAATCTGAGGGAGCTGAAGTTTATGAGCTCACCGACGAAGAAGTAGCTGCTTTCAAGGAAGCCTGCCAGCCTGTATATACATGGATGGCAGACAGAGTTGGCCAGGATGTCATTGACAGATGGCTTGCAACCGTTCCTCAATAAAATCATTTGATCTTTTGAAGGGGGGCAATTTGCCCCCCTTGATTCTATAAAGGAGTTGCTTATGAAAAGCGAAAACACGGCTTTCAAGAAATTCATGAAAGTGGTAGACAAGACTGAAGATATCTGTCTTGTCGTCATGTTTGCTCTGATGGTCATCTTTATTTTCTTGCAGATCATCATGAGATTCATCGTGGGGCACTCTCTGGTCTGGTCTGAGGAGCTGGGTAAATTCATCTTTGTATGGCTTTCATGGCTCGGCATATCTATAGGTGAGAGGAGAAACGAACATATCAAGATCACTCTTCTTACGGACAGACTTTCTCCGAAATGGCAGAAGGTCTTCGAGATAGTGGCTTATCTGGTACTTCTTGTAATTCTTGCAGTCATTATCTATTATGCAGTCATTCTTGTTGAATTCCAGTGGAAGGTTAAGTATGCCGGAATCAAGATCAGCACTTCCTGGGGATATCTTTCCCTGGTGCTCGGCTGCGGATTTATGGTACTTAGAATACTCGCGGTCTTATACAGAGACATCAAGGCTCTTATTACAAAGGATTACGACGCTCCGTCTCATCCTAATACCGTTTCACAGATAGATCAGGCTGTTGAAGCCTATGAAGGTATAGGGGAAGGAGGTGCGAATTAATGGCAGTTGCTGTATTGATGATCGTTTTATTCGTACTGCTTGTGATCGGTGTGCCTGTCGGATTCGCCATCGGCGGAGCTACAATGATCTCCATGTTCCTGTGTTCCGACATGCAGATGGTCATTAACGCCCAGTATTGCTACAGCGGAATATTCTCATTCACTGTAATGTGTATTCCTTTCTTCATGCTGGCGGGAACCATAATGTCCACAGGAGGCATAGCAAGGCGTATAGTTAACTTCGCATCAGCTCTTATAGACTTCGTTGACGGAGCCATAGGATGCGTAACCATTATTTCCTGTATGTTCTTCGGAGCCCTCTGCGGATCCGGTATGGCTACTGCATCGGCCATCGGTTCCATGATGATCCCCGAAATGAAAAATAAGGGCTACGATCCGGCATATGCAGCCACCATCGTCTGCTTCGGAGGAATAGTTGGACCTATCATCCCGCCGAGCTTAAGCTTCGTTCTTTACGGAGCATCCACCAACGTATCAATTCCCAAGCTGTTCCTTGCAGGAATTCTTCCGGGAATCCTCATCGGTGTGATCTTCGTTGCTGCAAATATCATCATGTGCAGGCGTTCCGGCACGGACCTCCGCAAAAACAGCCAGGCCGTTGTTGAGAAGGTTCCCATGGGAGTATCCATGAAAAACAGAGCAAAAAATATCACCGTCGCAGTAAAAGACGGTTTCTGGGCTCTGCTTTCACCGGTCATCATCCTGGGCGGCATCTACTCCGGAGTATTCACTCCCACTGAGGCTGCCTGCGTATCAGTAGTATATTCCATCATCATAAGCCTTTTCGTATACAGAGACATGAAACTGAAGGATCTGTACAATACCTTCCTGGACACATCTGTCCTTAACGGTATTACATCCTTCCTTCTGGGAACATCAACAGTATTCTCCACCTTCATGACCTTCGAAAAGGTTCCTCAGGGAATTACAGCCTTCCTCACCGGAGTATCTGATAATCCCTACGTGGTACTGTTGTTCATCAACATAATTCTTCTGATAGTGGGTTGCTTCCTTGACACGGTTCCTGCTATAATCGTTATGGCACCCATGCTTCTTCCTACGGTTGAGGCCATGGGAGTGGATCCCATACATTTCGGTGTAGTAATGGCTGTAAACCTTGCATTGGGACTTTGTTCACCGCCTTACGGCTGCAACCTTTTCGTAGGTGCTGCAGTTGCTAAGATCAAGATGGAATCCATGTTCAAGTACATAATTCCGTATTTCATAGTCGGTGTGATCTCACTTCTCATAGTGACCTTCATACCATGGCTGTCACTTGTATTCATTAACTGATCAGGTATGAATTAAATGAAGATAGCATTCATCTATTTGGGAATCGCAGCTATAGGTTATCTTATAGCTGCGTTTCTGCGTAAACAAAAGAATAGCTTTTCCTGGATAGGAAAATTCCTTCCCATGGTGGTGACCTTTCTCATCTTCTCCATGGGTTTCAGGATAGGGGAGAATGAGGAGGTAGTATCGAACCTTACCACCATCGGAATCCAGTCTCTTATAATAGCTGTCGTATCCCTTGCGGTATGCATACTGGTCATGACCTTTGTAAGGCGTGCTCTGGGCTATGACAGATATGCCATGAGAGGGACCGGAAAAGGTCCTGAAGAACAAAACAGGGAAAAGGTGAAGGGCAAACTTTTATCAGCATCCACCATAAGGTACCTCATAGCCTGTGTTCTTGGATTTTTTACAGGATATCTACTGGTCTTAAGGACAGGAGCAGTAAGCTACGAAACAGCTTCATCCGTACCCGGCGAACTGGTTACCATAGGCCTTTACATCATGGTATTTCTTGTTGGAATGGATCTTGGATTTGACGGATCTCTTCCCGGTGTGTTCAGATCAGCGGGATTAAGAGCATTTGTGTTTCCTGCTGCGACAGCACTGGCAACCATCATTACCACGGTGATAATGTCATTGTTTGTGGATCTTTCAGCTAAGGAGATGGCCTGCGTAGGTTGCACCTTCGGCTGGTATTCCCTGGGACCGAATATAATAATGGATGCAGGAATGATCACGGCAGGGGCCTATGCGTTTCTTGTGAATTTCCTGAGAGACATGATATCGATCCTGATAATACCCTGGGTTGCTCAGAGATTCGGATATATTGAAACCATAGGACTGCCACAGGCGGCTTCCATGGACGTCTGCATTGCGACTATAGAAGGGGCTACCAACAAGGCAGCAACAGCTCTGGCTTTCTTTTCGGGGGCGATTTTTACCATAGTTGTTCCCGTACTTCTTCCGATAATAGCAGGATAATCAGACGTTAAACGTACACTCCCGCGTGCGTTCCATAAGGCCTTTATCGTCATCTTTACGCCATTACTTTACCTTAATAAAATATCTTTACATTTAAATGTAAAAGGAGTAAAATAATGTAAAGATTTACCTTTAGGTTATTTATAAAGGAGGTAAACATGGTTACTTATCATGGTCTTGAGAATAGATTGAACGAGCTGGGCCTTTCCAGATCAGATCTTACGAGGCAGCTGGGCATATCATCCCGCACCGTAGCCAAGATCGCCAAAGGGGAGAAGCTCTCTTCAAATACACTGGATAAGATAGCTGAATTTCTGGATATAAGTCCGGATCGGCTCATGGAAGAAGAAATCCCTTCGGGGAGCAGAAACAGCATTGATCACATGTACGGATCCAGCGGCATGAAAAAAGTTGTTATTTTTGGAGGAGGCACCGGTATATCATCCATACTCACCGGCCTTAAGCTTTTTCCTCTGGATGTTACTGCTGTAATCGCAGTATCCGATGACGGTTCTTCCACGGGAGTCCTCAAGGAGGAACTGGACATTCCTGCAGTAGGAGACCTTGGAAAGGTTCTTCTTGCCATGAATAACGTGGATGAGGATTTCGTAAGGCTTCTCAGATACCGTTTCCAGAAATCGGGATCTCTTCAGAATCATCCCGTGAGAAACATTCTTCTCGCAGCCCTGATAGATCTCAAGGGAAATCTTACGGAAGCCGCCAAATACATGGGCGGACTCCTCAGGGTCAAGGGTACGGTGCTTCCTCTTACGGAAGAGAAGGTCGAACTCATCGGATATGGAAACGAGAGGGCCTATGTGGGAGAAGTGGCTGTAAGCAGTCATATCAGGGATATAGACTATCTTACCTATGACCATCCCATTAAGGTGAGCCAGGATGTGGTACCCAAGGTTCTGGATGCTGATCTCATAGTTTTCAGCCCGGGAAGTCTTTATACCAGCATCATCCCGCATCTCATTGCAAGAGAGGTGAGGGAGGCTCTGGAAATGACTCCGGCTCCAATCATGTACATCTCAAACCTGGTGACCCAGCCGGGAGAGACTGACGGTTACTCAGTAAGCGATCACATAAAGGTACTCAATAAGTATCTGAAGGGCAGGAAAGTCGACATGGTGATCGCCAATTCCGGAACAGTTGCTCCTGAGATAGCCGCAGCCTACAGAATAAAAGAGAATAAGTTCAAGGTAGAACTGGACCGTGAGGAAATAGAAGCGCTCGGCGTCAGGATCCTTTCTGATGACCTGATCAAAATAGACACGGAACTCGGAACCATCGTTCATGATGAACTTAAGACAGCGTATATGGTATTCTCCAGCCTTATGTAAATGTTTATCGGTTTCTTTACTTTTAAGGGAAATACGCGTTTTCATTGTTCATTTTTTGCACGTAAATTGACACTTTGTACAATATGGTGTATAATCTTTTGTTGTTTTTAGTTGTTTACAACAAAGATTGTACACTTTTTAATTTGAGGTATATAGAATGGGAAAATATTTCGGCACAGACGGCTTCAGAGGCGAAGCCAATAAAGGATTAAACTATGAGCACGCCATCAAGATCGGCCGCTACATCGGCTGGTACTACGGCGCACGCCTCGGCAAAAAGGCCAAGGTCGTAATAGGCA
>CAMPCK010000086.1 GCA_946645735.1 uncultured Clostridia bacterium | reverse complement strand
AAAAAAAAAAAACGATTTCTAGTTGTATGATCTTTTTTCGACAATCCCCTGATTTGTTTACCCTGCTCAACAGATCGGGGTTTGTCGGTGGCTTGTTTTATGCTTCAGCGCACGGTGGACATTTTACTGGAATTGTAAAAAATATCTATCTTTTTAGATGTAATATTAACTTTTGTCCACGGAACTGCTGTTTTTCAGGGGATTTGGTGGACAATTCTTTAGTTTATAGTTAAATATCGACCGTTTCTGAGTTTTCCTGCAAATTTTCGACGAAACAGCCACATTATCATCTGTTTGGTGGATAAATCAATATAAATAGGCAAATTATCGACCAAAAGGCTCTATAATCATAAAAATGTCGACGGCCCCACACAGACCCCGGTTTGCGTGGCCGCTTTCACCCATCTGAAGCAAACCTAAAGCCCCTGCATCGCAGGGGCATTTATGCTTTATGATCACTCATCCTGGTCCTTGGATTTTTTGCAGAAAATATTGAAGCCAAGGGTCACTATGGTCATATAGGCAAGTAGTATCACTATGCTCGGCATAAGGTAGAGATACGGCACGGGGATCCACTTGTGGAAGATCTCAAGGAGGAAGTTTCCTTCCGTCTCAACTGAGTAAAAATAGTTTGCTCTGGGGAAGATCCCGGTCCAGCGCATGATCATGTTTATCATGAACACTGAAAAAGATACAGCGAACATCGCAAAAACTATCTTCGGAAAATCCTTGAACCTCGGCCTGTACAGTCCGAAAGCTCCTATGCTCCACCCTTCTATCACGATAAGGAAATGCGTGCCGTAGTAGCCCAGCATCCTGGGAAGCAGTATTGAGTAGCCGTCAAACTCTGCAAGAGGCATGCATAAAGCCATGAGTGCCCCGATGGGTCCTACGAAGAAGCAGAAGGCCAGAAGCTCTTTCTTGTGGAGAAGCACAGCGA
The DNA here is from genome assembly GCA_946645735.1 of uncultured Clostridia bacterium. The sequence goes on along the minus strand of CAMPCK010000086.1, from coordinate 4,301 downwards.
TGGGGATCAGTATCATATTGATATTGCAGAGCTGAAGCGGCAGCTCGTTCCACCAGTTGAATCCTCCCCTGTTAACCATAAGATCGTTATAGTCAACATCTATGGAAAGATAATATTTGTATACAAAAAATCCCGCCAGAGTCAAAAGACTTGCCGTGACCAGTACTGCCTTTTTAGCTTTCAGACTTTTATCCTTAAGAATGACCGCTGCCAGTACCATCAAGGCAATGAGCACTGCGAATATTCCAATGAAAACGCCGTTAAAAGGCCTTATAACTAAAAAATCCCCTCTGTTATTCATATCTAATTCCTCCTAAATATCCTTGTTCATATTTTAACCTATGTCAGTACAGTTGTAAAACAATTTGTTCATTTCTCATACTTGTATATATCTCGCGGTACTGTTAAAATGAATCTGTTAATATGATAATCACGCTAAAAGAAAGGTATTTAGCTTTGAATAACACTAAGTTTACAATGAATGCCCTCCTCATAGTGGTCATGATATTCGCAGCCATAGGTCTGTTTTTTACCATCAAGCTGGTAAACATGGCAGACCGTCTTCCTGTGAACGACTTCTATAACATAGAGGGTACGGATCTTTCCATAAGATACTCATCACTGGAGCCCAGCGGCATCTACAGGGGAAACGAAAACTCCCACACCCTTGTCATGGAAGGAAACTACGGCTATGACTGGGGAGCCATTGCAGACGGCGACAGTCTCTACATAAACGAATATACCGGTACAGACCTGGGGCTCATCCTCTGCAATCTTGTTAAGATAGACCTCAATACCTTTGAAAAGGAGATTCTTTACAAGGACACCATACTAAGAGGAAGATGCAAGTCAGGAGAGCTGGTCCTCATGAAGGGCTACATCATGCCCTCCAACGCTCCGAGAAACAACTCGCTTATCAAGTTCTACAGCATGGCCTCTCCCGACATCAGAACCGATGACAACAGCGCGGTGGTTGTGTATCTTGATCCTTCTACAGGAGAAGAAGTCTACAGCCTTAAGGACAAGAGCGCCAAGACCGACACCTTCGATTCCCGCTTCATCGAGCGCACTCTCGAGGAGGTGAAGGAATGAGAATAAGATTCGGAACCGACTTCAGAAGAGTCCTCACGGGAGCTGATCTCGTAATAAGGATCATCCAGGCGGGTGCCCTTCTTCTGGTACCCTACATATTCATCGCTTCAGGCCACATGGCGGTGCTTCTTAAGCCCGGCGTATTCTCAGTTCTCTTTGATATGGGTATCGCCGCTCTTCCGAGGCTTCTTACCCTCGGGCTTTCCCTTCTTTATGTCAGGACAGGACACGAAGTGGCATTTCTGTTCATTGCCCTGGCCTTCGCCCTCGTTCTTGGCATTATTGGAAACAAAGTCTTCAGGGAAAGCACTGACCACGCCGTAAGATGGCGCAAAATATTACTTGCGCTCATCATTATCGACACCATGATCTGCCTGATACCCCTGCACTTCAACGCTGTCTTCGGCCTTCCCCAGGCAGCCTTCTGCATAATCTTAAGGGCAGTCTTCATAATAATGATCCTTTTGGACTTAAAAAATGCTCAGACCGATAAGGGAGAAAACGATAAATGATATTTTTACTTCTGGCTGTTCTTTCCAGTGCAGCCATAGCACTTGTACTTAAATATTTCAGAGCTCAGGAAGGAAACCGATACGGTATCATCCTCGGAAACTACCTGACCTGTATTGTCGTGTCTCTCTTAATGATGGGAGACCCGGGTGCCATCGCCGGATCATCCTCCGCAGCAAGGATCTGTGGATTTGTGGGCGGATTCTTTTTTGTAGCGGGCCTCGTCCTCATGCAGGCAAGCATAAAAGCTAACGGAGCCACCCTTACATCAGCCTTCGGAAAGCTGGGGGTCATGGTGCCTCTCGCCATGAGCCTCGTGGTCTTCGGAGAGAAGCCTGAAGCTGTGCAGGTTGTGGGAATCCTTGTAGCCCTGGTAGCCCTTGTCGTCATCAACCTTCCATCAGACAAGAAGACTGAGTCTCTTGAAAAAGCTGCTTCCCCTGCAACCTATTCCTTTGCTCTTCTCATACTGACCTTCCTTGCAAACGGATCAGCAGATTCCATGGCCAAGGTCTTTGAGCACACGGGACACCCTGAGGATGACAGAGTATATATCTTCTTCGTATTCACCATTGCCTGCATCATAACTCTGGTCCTCTCATATATTGAATACCGTAATACAGGCAAAAAAATCATATTAAAAGAACTCCTGGCAGGTATTGCCGTAGGAGTTCCCAATTACTATTCATCATTCTTCCTTCTGGGTTCCCTTGAAAGGCTTCCGTCCTTTCTCGTGTACCCCATTTTCAGCACGGGAACCATCGTCCTCGTCATGCTGGTGAGCACCCTGCTCTTTAAAGAGCGCCCCACAAAGAAGCAGTATGCAGGGATCACCATGATTTTGCTGGCTCTGGTGCTTCTCAACCTATAGTTGATTAATAAACCAATAATTAAATACCAAGTTTATCCATAAGCTCCGTAAAGGAGCTTTCTCTTTCTTCTGAATCAAGTTTCACCAGGTCATAGATAAGAGGATCTTCAATAAGAATTTCCCAGGCTTCAAGAGTCTTATCCACGAAGTCATCATTAAGAGGGATCTCCTCTTCAATGAGCGGACATTCATAGGGAAGTTCCAGATCGTTATATATAAGGGTGAGCTCCCCTTCTGAATCAATGTGAGGAGCAAGAGGAAAGGTCCTGCACTGGATGGGTCTCTTCTCTCTCGGACAAATCGGCGGAGTCTTGCAGCGGATGAAATACACATCACCCTTCCAGGATTCAGGAAGGTCGTGGTCCTCTGCCTGGCTTACCCTTATATCAAGCCACTTCTTGTCCTCTTCTTCAAGGAGCTGTTCTTCTCCCGGAAGAAGGTATATTCCCATATCATCTTCACTATACTCCCGGCTTACGGTGCAGCAGGCAGCATTGCAAAACTTGCCGCAGTCATAGTCCAGAAGCTCGCAGCTGTTAAGAAGATCATAAATTCTTTTGTATTGTTCTTTTGTAAGTGTTGATTTCATATTCGTACCTCGTCAGGTCAAATATATCATACCGCAGGTCTTTTGTCCAAATACATTTCAAGGTTTCCAGGTAAAGCCGGATGTGATATAATATTGTATACAGTTAATTAAACCCTTAAAAGGAGCATGACCATGTTTGCAGACGCCATAGAAAAGGTCGGCGGCTTCACCCGCCCCATTAAAATAATATCAAGATTATACAAGGATACAGCTGTAACTCCCGGCTGCGCCACCATGTTTTTTGTTAACGATGAAGGCTGGGCCCTCACCTGCAAGCACGTGGCAAACGAGATAATCGCAGCTGATAAGATCAACGACAGATACGGCCATTTCAGGGCAGGCCTCAATGAGATAATCGGAAGCCCCAAGGCAAAGGTCCTCACAAGAAGTCTCGAGCAAAAGTATGAATTCGGCCCCAAGAAGGTCTGCCAGATGAAGGTGCAGTTCCCGGACTGCGTGACCTTCACCGACGGATTCAAGATTGATATAAACGTTCACCCGGAATACGATATAGCGCTTCTCCACTTCAGGGATTTTGACAAAACTCTTTACCACGGTCACGCTGTTTTCGCCAAGGACAGTTCAAAGATCCGTCCCGGCGATTATCTGGTACGACTTGGTTTCCCCTTCCCTGAATTCAAGGATTACAGATATGATGAAGAGCACGAGGATATCGTCTGGGATAACAGCGGAAGACCCACGACCCCCAGATTCCCCATTGACGGCATGTACACAAGAGGCGTTGCCGACAAGGACGGAAAGCTCGTGGGAATCGAGCTCAGCACTCCCGGTCTCCGAGGTCAGAGCGGCGGTCCCCTCTTCGATGAAAATGGCATAATCTACGGAATGCAGTCCTTAACAAAGCACCTGCACCTGGGCTTCGACATGATAAACGAGCACATGCAGATCAACGGAAGACAGCAGGTAATAAACAACCAGCCCTTCCTTCACGTAGGCCACTGCGTCCACGTGGATGTCCTAAAGGAATACCTCAGAAGCCAGGGCGTAAAATACTACGAAGAATAACTGAAGATACAAGAAACCACCGGTCACATGCCGGTGGTTTTTTATTGTTATATCGCAAAATGTAACACCCCTCGTCATCCCGATAAATTGGGGTTTGGCGGAATGTCCTGCGCAGGTTCTTTGCATTATAATAGGTATTACTAACTAAAAAGGACGTAGGCTCCCCTGGTGTGCAATTATTTTGCAACAGTGCTCACTAGAAGTGCCATCGGC
>CAMPCK010000085.1 GCA_946645735.1 uncultured Clostridia bacterium | reverse complement strand
AATTCCATCGGATTCACCGTATGGATCAGAGAAGAAGACATAAACGCCGTCGGCGCCCTTTCAGGAGGAGCCCCGGCCTATGCCGCCATGTTCATCGAAGCCCTGGCAGACGGAGGCGTCAAAGCAGGACTTAAGAGAAGCGTGGCCTACAAGCTGGCCGCCCAGACGCTCCTCGGCGCATCCAAAATGATCCTGGATCTTGACATGCATCCCGGCGAACTCAAGGACATGGTCACCTCCCCTAAGGGAACCACCATCGAAGCCGTGGAGGCCCTCGAAAAAGGCGGCTTCAGATACTCCGTCATGAACGCTGTCGTAAAAGCAACCGAAAAAGGCAGCAAAATGTAACGTAAGTTTTTTGCAAAATATCAAAGCGCGGGTTCAGTGCCCGCGCTTTTTTCATTCTATTTCAAACCTTGCCTTAAGCATCCTCACAACGCTGTAGGAATCAAGCTTGCCTTCCGCGTTATCTGCCGTCAGGAGCAAGGTATCATTTAATACGTAACCATTCATAACATACAAACGAATTTTATGAACAGCATTCTCCACATATCTCGTATCAGTCACTCTCCCAAGATGCTCCAGGGCTACTTTTTTCATATGTTTGTCCCTGAGGTGTAAGTCCGCATTCTTATATACCTTCTGTCCGGCTTCATTCAAAAGCCCGATATCTTCTTCATAGTGCCGCGGAATCCCAAGCATCCCCACCAGATTATACAAAATAATCTCAGACTTGGACCTGACCTCCTGTCCATCATAAGCAATGTTCGGATTATTCCCGAAACTGTAGTCAATATTAGATTCATAAGGCATTGCCTGCCACTCCTCATCGCTCATCATTCCCGGATTCTTGTTGACCAGCCCGGTGGAGTCGCGATAAATCATATCCAAAGCATTATCGACGTCATCAGGTTCATACGATGAATACCTGCCGGCTATACCAAGCAATAGTTTTTTATTATCTTCCAGTATTTTTCTTAGCTGCTTATTGAATCTCATTTGCTTATACTTTATTACTTCCGGGTTATTTTCATCTCCCAGCTTCCTTGACGTATAACTGCCATCGCTGTTTTTTGCTTTAAGATGATATACCATCCCTTTTTTTGTAATTCTTCCCCTTAAATACCCTTCCGGCAAATCAAAGTCTGCCTCATCCAAAGCCTTAAGCAAAAAATCGATTCCCGCTAACTCTTCAGCAACTATCTTATTAATGTTATAATACATATTCTCGCCTCCTTTGTGGACATTTTTCCTTTTTCCCCCTTTATTACATCCTTTTTTGTTGAACTTACGCTTTTATGACACCGATCACCTCCTTATACGCTCTTTTGGTGGACATTTATTTTTTTATATGAGAAATGGTACCCTTTATGAGACTAAAATAAAAAATGTCCACCGTATCCTATGATTTCAAGGGTTTCCGTGGACATTTTTAAAAAATACTGCTTAATCTGTCCCCAATTACAGATAAAATCCAAAATGATCCACCAAAATACCCTCAGCCGCTAATTTCAGCCTCCCTGCAGCCCCCACTGCAAAGAATTCACGGCTTATTTACATCACAAGCCTGGAGAAATCCACTTTCTCCTCTATGACGCGAATAAGTGCCTCAAGCCCTGCTGCGTCTGACTCGTCAAAACGCTCCTTAACAGGGCTGTCTATGTCCAGCACTCCGACGATCCTGCCGCCCGAGTGGATCGGCACGACTATCTCCGACTCCGATGCTGAGTCGCAGGCGATATGCCCCGGAAACTCATGGACGTCGGGCACAACCAGCGTACGATCCTCCATAACAGCAGTCCCGCAGACGCCCTTTCCCACTTCGATCCTGATGCAGGCTACCTTCCCCTGGAAGGGTCCGAGAAGCAGGCTTCCCCTGTCCATTAAGTAGAAGCCCGCCCAGTTAAGCCTGTCAAGGGCATCATATATGAGTGCTGAGATGTTCGAGAGTGCGGGCACATAGTCCCGCTCATCCTCGAGAAGCATCTCCGCCTGTTTTATCATTAATCCGTAATCAGCCATTGCTCTCGCCTTCTCCATCCTCTTCAGAATCTTCAACGATCTTTGCTTCTGTAACGATCCATCTGTCATCAGATTTTTCTACTTTAAGGATGGCTTTTTCTGTCTTTTCTCCGGACTCTGTTATGTGCTTAAGGATTACGTCACATACATCAGGAAGTACGTCATTCACTATCTTCTTCGAGAGAGCGTCCTGACCGTTATCGTTATAGTAAGTGATCAGTTCGTCCATGTTATCCTGAGTATACTTCTGAACAATGGATGTTACTTCGTCCTCATATCCGCTGTCATCAAGGCTGTCAGGATTATATCCGTAAGTGATGGTGCATGAGACATAGCCTATACCCTCTTCTTCCGTAACTTCCCCTATTTCATAGGAAGAAACGAAGTCATTTACGAGAGTATCTGCCAGGTTGTCAATGGCAGTTTTTGATTCTTCAGTAAGCTCATCCTCAGTTGCATTCATGGACTTCAAAAAATATTCTGACAGATTTCCCATCTGATCAATGAATGAGAAGTCGCCGTCACTAAGGGCTTCCTCACTGGCAAGTTCAGCAACTTTGTTGACGTCTCCGTCCTGAAGAGCTTTAAGCAAACCTTCTGCGGCACTGCTTATGGCCTTTGTATTTCCGCCGCAGCCTGTAAGTGTCATGGACATTGCAAAAACAATGATCAGTACAACAGGTAAAATACGTTTGATCCCTTGTCTCATTTTTTCTCCTTTCAATTAAAGACTAAATAATGATCTGTACCCTCGCAGTCACCTTGGTGCTTATGAGCACGCTGGAACCTGCAGGCAGCTGGAATTTATCCTCTTCTATATCGACATCTGTCCTGAGTTCTCCCTCAAGAGTCTGTTGTCTTGCTTTTTCTTCGGCCTTGAATCTTGCAATCATTTCGGCCTCATCGACAGCTTCGGAGTAGCTTTCAAAGACCTTGGTCACGTCTCCTCCGCTCATGACATATTCCTCGCCCTGGACCCTGATCACCACCGTGTACTCCGTTACGATATCGCCGGCAGCGGCTCCCACGGCGTTGGCAACTTTGGAATACTCGTTAAGGATCCCATCTGTTTCAAGAAGGTCTGCCGTGTCCCTGAGGAAAATTCCCGTAGGCGCTCCTACTCCCACAAGCTTATAGCCGGACTTAAGCCCGGGCGTTATATATCCAAGGGACTCTCCCTTCATCCTGCGCCTGAAGATCATGTCTGTAAGCTTCTCCAGACTGTGCATGTCAGTTTCCGTATATCTGTCCCCCAGTTCATAGCGGAACTCGATATGAGTGAGATTATTGAGAAGTCTCTGAATGACAAGGTCATAGATCCTGCGGGCAACTTTCTCCTCGCTCATCCTGGTCTGTGTCACCAGGTATCTTATGCCGAGTTCGGCAGCCTGAACTGAATAGGCCCTGTAATCTCCCAGAAGATGCATGGCATCTGTGGGGGTTACTCCGGACCTCATGATGATTCCTTCGCTCTCCAGCCTCTTTATATTTATGAACCTGTGGTTGATGCCGATTCTTTGAGAGAGCTGAAGGTAACTGAGAGGTCCCTTCTCAAGATGCTTTATGATCTCCTGCTCCTTGTGTGTGTATCCCGAGATGTCTTCAGGACGTCTCATGAGCACCAGAAACAGGCCCTCTGTAAGAGGGAATGAAAAGAATTTTCTCACGATTTCTTCCAGTCCCTTAATCACTTCAGGATGGTCATGGGCAAGAATTGAGATGGGTATCACCCTTCTCTCATCCAGCATTATGTCATTATCCTTAAGGAGAACTCCCGTGTCCCCTCCAAGTGCAAAAGTATCCAGGTCCACACCTTTTACCATGGTGCTCCAGCGTCCTACTCGCACGCCGCTTGATGACACAGGATGTCCGTCTTTTATGAGAGCCACATCAGATGTGGTTCCTCCCATGTCGATTACGAGGCCGTCTCTTATGCCCGTAAGCTCCATGGCGCCCCTTACGCTTGCCGCAGGCCCGCAGACCAGAGTCTCAACGGGGCGCCGCATGGCATATTCTTTACTCATGACTGTGCCGTCGGACTTCATGACATAGATGTTCAGGTCAAGGCCCATCTCCTTCATGGAAGCGTCAATGGAATCAAAGAAATCCACCACAAGGGGCATGAGGCGGGCGTTTAGAAGCGCTGTGGCTCCGCGCCTCTGGGCATTCACTTCCTGGTAGAGGTCATAGCCCCTTACGCAGACCATGTCACCCAGTTCTTCCTTAATGATCTCCTCTGCTTTTCTCTCATAGGCTCCGCCGTTAAGCTGAGGATTAATCTGCACCAGGGCCACGCTGTCACAGTCCCTGAGATATTCTTTTATGTCGTATCTGAACTTTTCCCAGTCGGGATCCTTTGACAGTTTCTCATTGATATCGGGCTTGCAGTCCAGGAAATATATGTCCTTCACATCGGGAAGCCCGTAGGTCCCCTTCATCATGTTTACAGCCCTGGGGTCTAGACCCATGAAGACCAGCTTAGCTCTTCCCCCCTTATCCTCAACGCAGGCGTTGGTGGCAAGAGTCGTGGACAGAGCTATGTATTCTGCCTTTTTAACGAGCTCACTGTCCAGACCCTTTAAGGCATCCAAAATCCCGACCTTAAGATCGTTCTTGGTCGTAAGTGCTTTGTTCCAGGAAAGAACTTCCCTTGTAACCGTATCAAAAACTACTGCATCCGTGCAGGTTCCTCCGGTATCGATGCCGATTCCTAACATGTATATCCTCCGGACAATGAGACAACACTTTCCCATGTTATCTCACTATAGTATTACAACTAAATCTTACTATTTCACACCGATACAGTCAACTGTTTTTGAGCAGTAAAAAACCCCCTGTGCCCTGAGGCACGGGGGTTCTTCTGGCATAATTATGTGGGTATGAATTACATTCCCATCTGCTTAGCAACTTCTGCTGCGAAGTCTTCTTCCTTCTTTTCGATTCCTTCGCCTACTTCGAATCTGATGGCCTTCTTAAGCTTCAGATCCTTGTCAACAGACTTAAGGTACTGACCAACAGTCTGCTTACCATCTTCTGCTCTGACATATGTCTGATCAAGAAGGCAGATTTCCTTGAGCTGCTTGGATACACGTCCGTCAACAAGTCCCTTGAAGATCTTGTTCTCGGAGATCTCAGCCTTGTCAGCTACAGCGAGACCTGCAAGCTTGGTCTTTGCTTCTTCTGAAAGGAAGTTAGGAAGATAGTTGAAGTTGAAGCTCTTGTCAGCTC
>CAMPCK010000084.1 GCA_946645735.1 uncultured Clostridia bacterium | reverse complement strand
TAATGCCTCTCATAAATGCCTCCAAAAGGTATTATATCAAATTTTTTGTATATTTACACTATAAAATAATACGGAACATAAACAAAAGACCGCTGTAAAGCGGTCTTCATGATTTGTGGTGGAAGCGGCGAGAGTCGAACTCGCGTCCAAAAGCATTTCCGCAGGAACTTCTCCGAGCGCAGTTAATGATTTGGTGTTTCGGATCCGCGGACGCCCATTAACAGGCTTCTGCTTCTCCTATCCCGTTAGGCCTTGTGCTGCCGGGAATTCACACAAGGGTTCCCCGTATAGTCGACGCCAGTACCAAAGCCTACGGGTAAACTCAGGCTGACGCGCGGTGCAGCTTATGCTGCGATTGCGAATGTGTTGTTTCTTTTAGCGTTTATATTTAACGGGTCTTGTTTAGGGAGGACTGACCAACCTCCGCTCGCTTATCCTGTTTCTACACCCCTGTCGAAACCTTTACGCCCCCGGGTATATAAAAACTATTTCCGGAAACATATTATCGCACAAAAACAATTTTTTTGCAAGATGGGTGATCAAGGAGATATTGTGAAAATCCCGAGGTTTTTATGCACGAATATTTGTTTTCTGAATAGTTTTTTGCTATACTATATCTATGGCAAGAAAGACACCCTGGGAGAAGGAATGGAACAACCTCATAAAGAAAGAAGCAAAATATACCCGTAAAAGGGTTGACGGACCTACGTCCCTTCTTCTTCAGAAGCTGGACCGCTATATTCCCGAAAAGCTCAGCGGCACTCTTGCTGTGGCCTTTTTTAAGGCCTTTCAGGTTATATTCGAGAAGGGCACGCGCCTCATAGAACTCACATATAACCGCAAAAAGAAGCAGGCGGACTTCATGGTAAATGATTTTGCCAACGAGATGTACGGCTCATCCAGGACCGCCAGGAGCTTCACGAGAGACGCCAGAGGAAGCAGAGTCTTCAACCTGATCATTTCCTTTGTGGAAGGAGTGGCCCTGGGCCTTCTAGGGCTTGGAATACCCGATATCCCCCTGTTCATGGCAGTGGTTCTCAAGGGAGTATATGAAGTTGCTCTGAGCTACGGCTATGACTACCACGATGAGAACGAGAAAGTGTTTATCCTTAAAATCATTGAAGTCGCCATGACCGATGACGAGGAGTTCATAGAAGGCAACCGCCAGCTCAACGAGGCCATTGATATGATAGCGGCCAACGGAGGAGAGCTCAGCGGCTGGAGCATTTCAAAGGAAGACCAGATGAGACTGACCTCCGACTCACTGGTGCGCGAAATGATATATACCAAGTTCATCCAGGGCTGGACTATCCTGGGTGTCTTCGGAGGAATATTCGATCCTGTCTATGTAAACAGGATCACAAACTACGCGATTCTTAAGTACAGAAGGAGATTTCTTAAGACGCGTCTTGAAGGAGAAAAATAATTGAGTAAAAGAAGTTCAAATACCGTATTTATTACAAGAGCAGGTCTCATTGCAGCAGCCTATGTGGTTCTCACCTTCATAGCGCAGATGGCGGGGCTGGCAAGCGGAGCTGTTCAGTTCAGAATTTCTGAAGCATTGACCATACTTCCCATGTTCATGTCATCTGCAATACCCGGCCTTGCCGTAGGATGCTTCCTCGCAAACGTCCTTACGGGATGCGCCATGTGGGACGTGATCTTCGGAACCCTTGCCACACTTCTCGGAGCCTGCGGCACCTATTTACTCAGAAAAACCGGAAGCCCCTATCTGGGATGCCTTCCTCCCATCATAGCCAATATGGCAATAGTCCCCATAGTCCTCATGAAGGTCTACGGAGTAACGGACGCCTACTGGTACCTGCTTGTAACAGTGGGCCTGGGCGAGATCGTATGCTGCGGCATTTTGGGAATCATTTTATACAAAATAATCAAGAAAAATAACCTGTTAAATGAGTGAGAGGAGACAGCATCATGAAGTGCAGTCTTAGAAAAGAAGAAAACTACAGCATATCCAACTGGACAGGGGGCAAGACCAAGGAACTTGCCATTTTCCCGAGAGCATCAAAGTATCTGGACAGAAACTTCATCTGGAGACTGAGCTCTGCTACGGTGGAACTTGATGAGTCAGATTTTTCCAAACTTCCCGATTACGACAGGGTCATCATGGTCCTGAAGGGAAGCGTGGTCCTTACCTATGACGGAAAGAAGACCGTCAAGCTCAACGAGCTTGAACAGGACAGCTTTGACGGAGGCTGGAAGACCAAGAGCTTCGGAAGGATCACAGACTTCAACCTTATGGTAAGAAAGGGCGGAGACGGCATCCTGGATATCATAAGGCCTGACGGAGAAGCAAAGGAATTCTCAGACACTCTTAACACAGAAAGAAAAAACACCACCCATGCACTTTACTGCAAAGAGGGATATTTTGTAGTGAATGCCGGTGAGGAGCAGAAGATGGTAAACTCAGGCGAGCTCTTCGTCATGGAATTCGGAGGAGAAACGCCTTCGTACAGCATCATGGGAGAGGGCGTCATCATAAGAGCTCAGATCGGTTATGACTATGAGGGCGAAGACGAGGAAGAAGCATCAGAAAGCCTTCCCGGAGCATCAGGAGATCCCGACCGCGTAGTCTTCAATGAAGACGTGAAGGGCGGCTTCGGAGAGGACTTCAGATGGTCCATGTTCATTGCAAATACCCAGTTCAAGGGGGCAAGACACATAATCAAGAAGCTCAAGACCACAATCTACGATGATGTTCTTTATGACAGGATACATACCCTTGAGAAATACTTCGTCTCCATGATAGTTTATCTTCTGGGGCTTCTGATCCTGCTCTCCATATTTGTCAAGAGCGGCATGAGCGACCTGGGTCTTTTCATTATGGTAATCGTATGGACCATAGTGGATTCACTGATAGTTTCACCTCTCGTATTCTATATGGTGCTGCCCAGGCCCATAGCATCACACATCAAGGATATCAATAAGATGTCTGAAGAGGAACTGGCCGTACTTCTCAAGAAGCAGAACAGAAACGAGAGACTCGAAAAGATCCTTAAGAGATACAGAAATGCGGGTAAAAGCATGGGATTAAAATAGTTTAAAAGGGGGAAATCATGAAAAAAATATTAGCATTACTGCTTTCACTTACGCTGATATTCACCTTCTGCGCCTGCGGTGATAAGGAAGAAGCTGAAGAGCCTTCGGAAACCCAGGAGACCCAGGAGGAAGTTCAGGAGGAAACAGCTGAGGCTGAAACTGCAGCCGAAGAGACAGCTGAACCTGAAGAGAAAGCGGAAACCACTGAAGTAAAGAAGGAAAACATGGTGGATCCTTCGGAAGTTCCCGTAAGAGGAGATGAGCCTCCTAAAGGAAATGACAGATCTTCAAGAGGAATTCCTGAGTTAAAGGACGTCCTTACCTACGATGACGGAGACCTTCTGGTCCTTGTAAACAAGTATCACGGAGTAACTTCTGACTACAGACCCAACAACCTGGTGCCTGTGGATCCTGCTCTTGCCACCTGGAGCGACGTATCCCTGAAACAGGAAGCTTACGACGCATATCTCAAGATGTACGAGGATGCCAAGAAGCAGGGATTCAACCTTAAGATCTGCTCCGGCTTCAGAACCTATGACGGACAGCAGCAGCTTTTCAATAACGCTCTGGGAGTTGGTGAGGAATACGCTCATATGAGTTCCGCATACCCCGGAAGAAGCGAACACCACACGGGACTTGCCATAGACATCACGTCCGCATCCATGGGATGGGGACTTACCCAGGACTTCGCAGATTATCCCGACGGCAAGTGGCTTGACGAGCACTGCCAGGAATACGGCTTCATATTGAGATACCTTAAGGGTGCTGAAGATATTACCGGATATAAATATGAGCCCTGGCATTTCAGATATGTAGGCGTGGAAGTTGCCACAGAGATCATGGAGAAGGGCATTACCTTCGAAGAATATCTCGGAGAAGCATAATTGTGATTGTTATATAAATATCACAAAAAATATTTAAAAAATTTGTTGACAAGACACTAAAAGTTTGATAATATCGCATTAAATTAATAATTGTTACTTTAAACCTGTGATGGAGAAGTAAAACTGAGATACGAACTTCAGCGAGTCCCGGACGGTGTGAGCGGGACAGCAAACGGTTCAGAATAATGGGCTCCTGAGGGCGAGGGGAAAGCGGGAAACCGTGAGTATCTGAGACGTGGTTCCAACGTTAAGGGAAAGAGGTGTGATGGCACTTCGTAGAGAGGCAGGATAGCAAGATATCCTGCAATCAAGGTGGCAACGCGGATATTCCGTCCTTGAACAGCGTTCGGGGACGGTTTTTTATTACCGGGCATCCTTGCGAAAAACATCACGAAAGATTATTTCAGGAGGAAAAGAAAATGACAGACAACAAGAGAAACGACGTACCTTACAAGATCTATCTGAGTGAAGACGAGATGCCCAAATATTGGTACAACGTAAGAGCGGACATGAAGATCAAGCCCGCTCCCCTGGTAAACCCGGGAACAGGCAAACCCATGGCACCCGAAGAACTGGAGCCGGTATTCTGCCATGAAGCTATCATGCAGGAATTCGATAACGACACCCAGTACGTGGAGATACCTGAGGATATCAGAAACTTCTACAAGATGTACAGACCTTCACCTCTCACCAGAGCATATTGCCTTGAAGAGAAGCTGGATACCCCGGCTAAGATATACTACAAGTTTGAAGGAAATAACACTTCAGGTTCACACAAACTGAACTCCGCCATTGCCCAGGCATACTACGCCAAGCATCAGGGCCTGAAGGGAGTTACCACCGAGACGGGAGCCGGCCAGTGGGGTACAGCTTTATCCATGGCCTGCGCATATCTGGACCTGGACTGCAAGGTGTTCATGGTAAAGGTCTCCTATGAGCAGAAGCCTTTCAGACGTGAAGTAATGAGGACCTTCGGAGCATCAGTCACACCTTCACCTTCCATGGAGACTGAGATCGGAAAGAAGATAAACGCAGAGCATCCAGGAACCACAGGTTCTCTTGGATGTGCCATATCTGAAGCTGTTGAAGTAGCTGTAGGATCAGAAGGATACAGATATGTTCTCGGATCGGTCCTGAACCACGTACTCCTTCACCAGTCCATCATCGGCCTGGAAGCCAAAGCTGCCCTCGATAAATACGGCATCAAGCCCGACATCATCGTAGGCTGCGCAGGCGGCGGATCAAACCTCGGCGGACTCATCGCTCCCTTCGTAGGCGAGAAGCTGAGGGGAGAGGCTGACTACAGGATAATCGCAGTAGAG
>CAMPCK010000083.1 GCA_946645735.1 uncultured Clostridia bacterium | reverse complement strand
GAAGACGCGGAACCGGCAGAACCAGCAGCAATTGATGACGCGGAACCGGCAGCGCCTGAAGCCACTGCCCCGGAGCCTGAACCCCCCGCACCCATCAGGGCGGAAGCCAATAACACTGAATCAGAAATAGTCGATAGCGGAAGCATAAACGACAATATCACTTACACAATAAACAAAGCCGGCGTGCTGACCATAAGCGGAACAGGAGCCATGCCGGATTGGAGCATCTATACGGATCAGCCATGGGATCAGGCTTCAATAAAGTCGATCGTAATTGAAGAGGGCATAACATATATAGGAAACAGCGCATTTGAGGAGTGCGGCTTTGTTACAGATGTGACCTTTCCCAGCACGCTTACAGGAGTCGGACTGGAAGCATTTTCCCGCTACATGAACATGCCAAAGCTGCACATCTCAGATCTTCGGTCCTTTTGCATGATCGATTTCAAAGAATACGGATCAAATCCTCTTTACTTTGGTCACGACCTTTATATCGATGGCACCAAAGTAACAGACCTCACAATACCGGAAGGCGTAACAAGAATTGGCAATAACGCCTTTGCGGGGTGTAACCTTCAGAGCGTGACATTCCTGGACAGCCTTGAAAGCATCGGGTCAGGCGCCTTCTATACGTGTTCCGGCATAGAGGAGATTACTATACCCGACAGCGTGACAGATATAGGTAAAGGAGCGTTTTCGGGGTGCTCCGGCATAAAGAGCCTGAAAGTCCCCTTTATAGGAAAGAATGAGATAGGAAGCAATTGCCTTGGATACTTCTTCGGGGCAGACTCCTATGCGGTTCAGGAAAACCGCGTCCCGGAGTCTTTAACAGAAGTCGTTATTACAGGAAACATCAATTCTATTCCTGACTTTGCTTTCTATGGCTGCAGAAACTTGCAAAAAATCCTTTATCCGGACAGCATTAAAACCATAGGATCAAATGCTTTCCAGAATTGCTCTGATCTCAGATCCGTCAATGTGCCCGAAAGCGTGACTTCCATCGGGGGAGGAGCTTTCTTTGGATGCAAAAGCATTACGGAGATCAATATCCCGGAAGGTGTTACTGTTATAGCCGATCATACTTTTGATGGCTGCGCGGGGCTTACGGAAATAGATATTCCTTCCGGAGTAACACAGGTTGGCCAGGGCGCTTTCAAAGGCTGCACCGGGCTGAGGGAGATCCTGCTTGCTGAAAACATCACAAGCATCGGCCAGGATGCTTTCTCGAATACAAATCTAACAAGCATCTACTTGCTCAAGGACACTTTCAGTGACCGGCACATCAGCGGGATCAGTGAGCTGGCAGGCAAAATAAAATATGTAGAAAAGTCAGGAGAGCACTATAATTACACGGAAACCAGGAAGAGCACTCTGACCGATGACGGATCGGTAGAATCAAGGTGCGTAGTATGCGATAAGACGACAGAATCAGTCATCCATCGCCCTAAGGATTTCAGATTGTCAGCTGCATCATATACCTACGACGGCAAGGTCAAGAAACCTGAAGTAACGATTACAGATTCAAATGGCAAAATAATAAAAGCCTCCGACTATGATGTCTCCTATGCGGGCGGAAGAAAAGCCATCGGAACCTATAAGGTTACCGTAACCATGAAGGGCAGCCATACAGGAACGAAGACCCTGTCCTTTAAGATTCTTCCAAAAGGTGCTGTAAACAAGACTCCCGGCAAGGCTAAAGCTTCGCTTACCGTCAAGTGGAAAAAACAGACTTCAAAGATGCCTTCGGCAAGAATCACCGGTTACCAGGTGCAGATAGCAACAGATAAGGCATTTACCAAGAATCTTCAGACAAAGAAGGTCAAGGGCTACAAGAAGACTTCCCTGAAGTTCAAGAAACTTAAGAGGAAGACGACTTATTACACCAGAGTAAGGACATATATCAGCGTAGGAGGAACGACTTACTACTCCAACTGGAGCGCAGTGAAGTCAGGAAAGACCAAATAAAACCAAAGAGGTAAAATAAAGAGACCGCTCACCGAGCGGTCTTTATTTCTTATCAAGATATTTCTTTAACTGGTTCTGTTCCGTGGTACTCAGTCTGCTTATAAGTTTGATCACTTCCAGGACTGAAGGGCTGAGCCATGCTGGATAGGAAAGGGGTGCGGCTGACTCAGAAGAAGGCTCATCAGATCCATCTCCGAGGTCCATGAGGTCCTGAGGCATGACATCGAAAATCTGACACAATTTAAGTATTGTGCTCCTCTTAAGATTCACAACACGTCCTGTCTCATATTTATTGACAGCAGCCTTTTTAAGACCGAGAAGACCTGCGAGTTCCTCCTGGGTCATGCCGCGTTTTTCTCTTAGTTCTTTTATTTTGCTTCCTGTACTCATTTCGATTCTCCGGTTCAAACTTAAGTAATAGAGCGATGTCGAAATAATCTGTCAGTCCATGATATGAAAGGCTTCTCCAATTGCATGGGCCACAAAAAAGATACAACTATTATATCATAATCTTACCGTAATATAAATATAAATTTATTTGTAGCTGATAAATTGACTTTACACTCTATGCGTTTTATAATAACAGTATCTTATTAGGATACTAAAGGGATGACCGAATATGAATAAGGAACTTCTTTTGGAATACATCGCCCGATTTGATATAACACAGAAGAATCTTGCCAAGGCCATGGGCATAAGCCCTTCGACCTTATCCGCCAAGATCAATTCAAAAGGCGGAGCCGAATTTACAGAACTGGATATGCAATTCATTAAAGCGAGGTACGGACTAGACATAGATGAGTTTAACCGTATTTTTTTTGCTGAATTGGTATCTTAAAAAGATACAAGAAGGGGATTAAATGAATAATGATACTCATCGCATGAGGCGGGATCAGAAAATCAAGCTTCTGGTCGGGATCATAGTCCTGATTCTGGCATTAGCTGTTCTTTGGTTCGGCCTTAAATGGCTTGACTCCGGAAATGCTGCTGAAGGCGGTCAGTTCGGAGACCACGGAGACTGGGGAAATACAGCTGAAGAAGAACAGAAACTCCTCGTTCTGGACGAGAAGGGTTACGTATATACAGACGACATCAAGACCTATCTTCTGATCGGAACGGATGCCACGGGTACCGACAAGCCCGAAAGCGGAAACGGCGAGATGGCAGATTTCCTCATGCTGTTTGTAGTAAACAAAACCGATAAAAGCTATGGCTTCATCCAGATCAACAGGGACACCATGATGGACGTACCCATCCTGGATGAAAACGGAACTGAGACAGGAACCTATCCTGAACAGATCTGTATCTCTCACTGGTATGGAAATAACGCCGAAGAAAGAAACAAAAATACCGTGAACGCCGTGTCCAAACTTCTCGGCTTCATGGATATCGACGGATACTACTGCATCAACATGAAGGATGTCGGAGCCCTTAACGATGCCATCGGAGGAGTCCAGATCAAGTTTGACGAGGACCTGACGGCAGTTGATCCTGCATTTACTGAAGGTGCGGACGTGCTCCTTAATGCAGAACAGGCTGAAGCCTATGTCAGAGCAAGAATGTCAGTGGGTGAAGGCACCAACGAAGAGAGAATGGACCGCCAGCTCAACTACATGCATGCGGCCTATAACCGTGTCATCAATCAGCTGAGGGAAGAGCCTGACTATATCAATACCCTTTACAGTGAACTTGAGGACAAAATACAGACGGACCAGAACAGCGGAAACCTGGGAGATTTTGCAAACTACATCTCAAAGGGCGAAAGCAAGGGCTTCCTTAAGTTCGAAGGAGAGACCAAGGTTAATGATACTCAGGGAGACGGTGTAGACCACGCAGAGTTCTATATCTCTGAAGGCTCCATCGTAAGCACCCTCTCACAGCTCATGAACCTGAAACCGGAAGAACAGAACTGACAGGAATCAGAGCCGGCAGGACATAGAGCATACAAATTAAATAAACAGCAAAGGGAGTACTCCCTTTTGTTATGTTTACACATAACAATTTAACCATATATAGCAATAAACCAAGGAGAAATACCTAAGCATGAATCAGCAGATAGCAGAAATCGACAATAACGACAGCCGTTATCAGGAAGTCGAGATAGACCTTCTGGAGCTTTTGTCATACTTCAGACGCTTCATAGTATGGATAGCAGCAGGCTTTATCATCGGAGCCCTCATAGCAGGCCTCATTACCAAGTTTGCCATAACTCCCAAGTATACTGCTACATCCAAGATGTACATGGTATCATCGTCAACTCAGTCTGTGGTTGACCTTACTGACCTTAACATTGGGCAATCCATATCCAAGGACTATGTTGAACTCCTCAAGACCCGTCCCATTATCGAGGGCGTAATCGAAGAGCAGGGCCTGGTATACAGCTATGAGGAATTCGTTAATATGATAAACCTCTCGGTAGTAGCAGATACCAGAATCATAAATATCAAGGTAACATCCACGGATCCCAAGGAAGCCATGAACATGGCAAATGCCCTTGCAGAGAAGGGCGTAAAGGAACTTCCTAAGCTCATGGAAACACCGGAACCTCATATTGCAGAATACGCAATTATTCCTGTGCAGAAGAGTTCGCCGAGCCTTTCGAAGAACACGGTAATGGGAGCCCTCATAGGACTCATTCTGGTCCTCGCCTTCCTCACCGTGAGATTCCTTATGGATGACACCTTCAAGTCTGCAGATGACATCGAGAAGGAATTCGGTGTAATGCCGCTAACAGTTATCCCTGAAGGCAAGATCGAAGGACTGGAATCCACAGATGACAAGAAGAGAAGACACTCCAGATCCACTAAGAACAAGAGGAGGGCATGATCATGGCTGATATCAGAACAGAAGAATTCAGAGCAAGAGAAGCACAGGATGCCATGGCCTCTGTAGATAAGGAGATCACGACATCATCTGTTAAACAGGATCAGGGAGAACCCATAGATCCAGTGCATAAAGTGAAATTCGGACTTACTCCGGAGATCCCATACGCCATCGAAGAGGCGGTAAACAGACTCAGGATCAACATTTCATTCCTGGGACCCGATATAAGGAAAATATTGATAATCTCATCAGAGCCTAACGAAGGTAAATCTTTCGTTGCGCTGAACCTCTGGAGCCAGATGGCCAGAGCAGGAGAGAAGGCAGCTCTTATAGACTGCGATATGAGAAACTCTACTCTAAAGGCTAAATACCAGATCGAAAGAGAAGACGGAGAGGAGCTCAAAGGCACATCCCACTATCTCTCTGGAAACGTAGGCATAAACGAAGTCCTTATGAAGACCCAGTACGAGACTGGGGACATCATGGTAAA
>CAMPCK010000082.1 GCA_946645735.1 uncultured Clostridia bacterium | reverse complement strand
TTATGTGGATATCAGCGGGGAAGTCCATAAACCCGGCGTATATAAGGTCACTGCTGATACCAGGCTATTCGAAGTAATCGACATGGCAGGGGGTCTTACTCCTGATGCCGATGACAACAGTCTTAACAGGGCAGAGCGCGTGTCTGACGGCCAGAAGGTCATAGTTATTTCAAAGGAAGAAGCTGAGGGAAGAAATGAGCCCGGGGAGAGCAGTTCATCATCCTCTTCATATCAGGCAGAAGAAGGCAAAATAAACCTGAATACTGCAGGCTCAGCAGAACTTCAGACTCTTCCGGGAATCGGTCCTTCAAAAGCTCAGAGCATAATCGACTACAGAGAGAAGAACGGATATTTCACATCAACAGAAGATATTATGAACATATCCGGCATCGGACAAAAAACCTATGCTTCAATTAAGGATTTAATTGTGATATAATTAACTTGTGTTTGCAGCTCCCGCTTTCTTTCTAAAATGCTAATGGAAAGGAGATATTTATATGAGACTGGCTATGTTATCTGATGTCTTCGGGGATGACTTACAGCTTTCGGACCTATATAAGGCATACAAGGATGACGAGTTGACAACAGAGAGAAGGGCATCGAATCTTTTGTATGATCTTATGCTGCCTCCGAACTATAAAGGCTATAAGTATCTCAAAGAAGCGATAATAATGCTTTGCGATGATGTCAATGCCGAATTAGGCTCATTTAATAAATACATTTACCCGACAATCGCAACAAAGTTCAATACAACTCCAAAAAACGTGGAAAGAAACATTCGGTTTGCAGTAAGCAAAATATACGCTATAAACAGTGAAGACGAACTGAAAGACAAACTGGGCATTTCGCCCGACGTTATAAGAAAGCTCACAAACGTGAAGTTTATAGCTTTCTGCGCTGAGAAATTGAGGCTTGAGAGATAGTTATCCCTATGATATAATCATAGTATGATAACACAAGAAATGATAGATCGCATCAATATGCTCGCCCACAAGAAAAAAACTGTCGGACTGACTGAAGAAGAACAGGCTGAACAGAAGATTCTTTACAGGGAATATATCGATGCTTTCAAAGCCAATTTAAAAGCTCAGCTTGATTCCATTGAGATAGTGGAAGAAGAAACTGTTGAAATTGTGGAAAGCGGGAGCACAGACATTTAAATACTACTATCATGATTCTGGTTTTGCGGTGGATATATATCGACCGCAATCTTGAATTTAAAGTTCGAATTATGATATAATGTATATTTGTAAATTACTAAATCGGAAGGATATATCTCTTTAATGGAAAAACTAGGTTTAAACGAAATAAGGTCAAGATTTCTCAAGTTTTATGAATCCAAGGATCACTACGTTGGAAAGTCAGCAAGCCTGATTCCCAGAAACGACAAGTCGATCCTCATTATAAATTCAGGTATGGCTCCTCTCAAGCCATATTTCGCAGGAACGGAAACTCCTCCCAAGAAAAGGATGTGCACCTGCCAGAAGTGCATCCGTACAGGCGATATCGATAACGTAGGACATACAGCAAGACACGGCACTTTCTTCGAGATGCTCGGAAACTTCAGTTTCGGAGACTATTTCAAGAAGGAAAGCATCGGCTGGGGCGTTGAATTCCTCACAGAGCACCTGGGATTCCCCATGGAAAAGCTCTGGGCAACCGTTTATCTCGATGACGAAGAAGCCATAAAGATCTGGGAAGACAACGGCATGGATCCTTCCCACATCGTACGTCTCGGCAAAGAGGACAACTTCTGGGAAATCGGTCTCGGTCCCTGCGGACCCGACTCCGAGATCTTCTATGACAGAGGAGAGGAGTTCGGCTGCGGAAAGCCCGACTGCAAGCCCGGCTGCGACTGCGACAGATTCATGGAAATCTGGAACCACGTATTCACCCAGTTCTCCAGGGAAGAGGACGGATCATACTCAAATCTCGCTCATCCCAATATCGATACAGGTATGGGTCTCGAAAGAATGGCCTGTGTAATGCAGGATACCATGTCCATCTTCGATGTGGATACCATCAGATATATCCTTAACGGCGTCTGTGAGATGTCCGGCGTTGAATATACTGACGGAGCAAAGGATTCAGATATCTCCATCCGCATCATCACCGACCACATCAGAGCCATGACCTTCATGATTGCTGACGGCATCATGCCTTCAAACGAGGGAAGGGGATACGTTTTAAGAAGAATCATAAGACGTGCCGCAAGACACGGCAGGCTTCTCGGTATCGAAGGAACCTTCTTAAAGGAACTCTCCAACAGGGTAATCGAAGTTTCCGGCGAAGCTTATCCTGAACTCGTAGAAAAGAAAGACTATATCCAGAAGATCATCCAGGTTGAGGAGGATAACTTCAACCTGACTCTCGACAAGGGAGAAGAGATCATTCAGGAATATATAGATGAAATGGTTAAAGCCGGCTCCACCGTCCTTGACGGAGCCAAAGCCTTCAAGCTCTATGATACCTATGGATTCCCTCTGGAACTCACAGAGGAGATCCTTGAATCCAAGGGATTCACAGCTGATGAAGAAGGATTCAAGGTAAACATGCAGGAACAGAAGGACAGAGCCCGTGCCAACCGCAAGTCCAGTGAAGAAGAGGGCTGGGATTCCAACAGCGTTGAGCTCGACGTTCCTCAGACTGAATTCACAGGATATACCTGTCTCAATGATGAATCCGAAGTCCTGGCCATAATCAAGGGTGAAAGCCTCTCAGAGAGCGTTTCTGAGGGTGAGAAGGCCGTTATCGTCTTCGATCACACTCCTTTCTATGCAGAATCTGGCGGACAGGTAACAGACAAGGGATTCATGACAGGGGACAACGCCAAGGCAGAAGTCCTCAAGGTAGAAAAGAAGGACGGCATCTTCTATCATACGGTTAAAGTATTATCCGGCGGCATCATCAAGGGCGCCAAGCTTAAGATGGATGTATCAAGAGCCAAGAGATTTGAAACCGCAAGAAACCACACGGCAACACATCTTCTTCAGAAGGCTCTCAGAGAGATCGTCGGAACCCATGTAGAGCAGGCAGGCTCCATGGTTAACGAAAACCTTCTCAGATTCGACTTCTCTCACTTCGAACCCCTTACAAAGGAACAGATCAGAGAAGTTGAAGAGAGAGTAAACGAAAAGATCAACGAATTCCTTCCCGTAAACACCACTGAAATGCCCATTGCTGAAGCTCAGAAGCTTGGCGCCATGGCCTTATTCGGAGAGAAGTACGGAGCAACCGTAAGAGTAGTTAATGCAGGAGACTGGTCCATTGAGCTCTGCGGAGGAACCCACGTTCATAACACCGGTGAGATCGGCTGCTTCAAGATCGTATCTGAAACGGGTATCGCATCCGGAGTAAGAAGAATCGAGGCTGTAACAGGAAAAGGCGTTCTGAACATCGCAAATTCCGATGACCAGATCATCGATCAGATGGCTGAACTTCTCAAGACCAACAGAAAGGCCGTCCTTGACAAGGCCAAATCCCAGGTCGAGGAGCACAAGGCTCTTAAGAAGGAACTTGATGACATGAAGAAGCAGGCCATGGGCTCCAGCGTTGATGACCTCCTTAAGAATGCTAAGGAAATCAACGGAATCAGGCTCATAACCGCTGAATTCAACGATTACAACATCAATGATCTGAGATCACTTTCCGACGATATCAAGAAGGATAATAAGGGAGTCTGCATGGTATTCGCCGCAGTTTCAGGCGAAAAGGTAACCTTCCTGGTATCCCTTACGGATGACGTTGTCGAATCCGGACATCACGCAGGAAACATGATCAAACAGATCGCTAAGATCGCCGGTGGCGGCGGCGGCGGAAAAGCTGACATGGCACAGGCCGGCGGCAAGGACGTAACTAAAGTCAAAGATGCTTTGGCATTTGCCGAAACATTATTATAAACAAGAGAAAGGAGATCCGAAATGGATAAGAAGACTATCATGTTTGACGCTTTCAAAACTCAGAAAACCTACAAAGAAATACTTACAGAAGTTTACAAAGCACTTGAAGAGAAGGATTATAACCCTGCAGACCAGCTGGTAGGCTACCTCATTTCCGGTGACCCGTCCTATATTACCAGCTACAACAATGCCAGAACTCTCATCAAAGGTATAGACAGAGACGAGCTCATCGCTGAGATGCTCAAGGAATATATCGGAAAATAAGTTAGCTGAATGAGAAAAATTGGTTTAGATGTAGGGGACAAGACGGTTGGTATCGCCTTGTCTGATGAGCTGGGCATCACTGCCCAGCCCCTCATGACCCTTGAGAGGGTAGGTATCAGAAAGGATACCGGTAAAATTCTCGATATGGTAAAGGAATATAACTGTGACACCATAGTTATAGGTCTTAATGTTGGATTAAACGGAGAAGACACTCCACAGACCACTAAGGTCCGCGAATTCCGCACCATGCTCGAAAACAAAATGAGATCCACGGCCATGAAAGGAATCGAATGTGTCTGGCAGGACGAAAGATTCACTACTGTCATGGCAGAGAGGGTGCTCATCGAGGGAAACGTCCGCAGAGAAGATCGTAAGAAATATATAGACAAACAAGCTGCGGCAATTATTTTACAGAGTTATCTGGACAGAAAATAATTAATTTAAAATGAAAGGACTCCGGTAAAACATTTCCGGAGTCTCTTTTTATAGGAATAGTTCAGAGGTGGGGGAGCGAAAAAGCCAGCCTTTGAAACATAAGGGAACCTGCAAAATTTATGCTATAACTATTCCTAAAATCATAATTTTGGGAAATGTTATAGCGGAGAAAAACGGCCAGGAGAAGTCCCCCGGCTGTTTTAGTAGATATTTGGCACCATTTAAGGTATTTGGCTTATAGTGGTTATTTCTTAAGATATATCTATTTCTGTGATATCTTTTGTCCTGAACTCTTCTTTGTCAGACGCTGCTGTCTTTCTTTTTATCTTCTGATCCAGGATCTCACGTTTATCTTTAACTCTTATATCTTATATTTCCGGATTCTTTATGTTAACCAGTCTTATATGTGTTCCAGCTTCTTTTTCATGATTTCGGCTATTTATCATATTTTGAGTTTTAAGATCCATTGACCTGTTTATCGACTTCTTTAAAAAAATCGCTTAAATCGGCATTTTGAGGCTCATGTATCCGGAAGCCTTGATTTTCAAGGGGTTTCACGATTTCGGTCAAAAGACCCTGAAAAACCGAGGCTCTATTTTGTGTTTTAAGCGATTTTATTTTTGCGGTCGATAGATTATACCTTCAATCTATTCTTTCGAAAAACGCTTAAATCGTAAATCTGAGCTTTTACCATAAAATGATGTTTTATGTAAAC
>CAMPCK010000081.1 GCA_946645735.1 uncultured Clostridia bacterium | reverse complement strand
ACTCTTCCGCAGGCGAATTCGCCCACCAGCATCTCTCTCGCTACCTCGCAGTAGTGATAGAGGGTGTCCAGTCCGAATTTATCCACGTTTACGGCGATCTGGAATACTGAGTCCGCTGAAGTATATACGATGGGCTTTCCCGTTGCCTCGTGCTCATCTCCCAGGTCCTCTATGATCTGAGTTCCCGATGCGGGATAGTTTCCGATGCACTGGATGCCGATGGCCTCTTCATACTTATCCATGAATTCCCTGGGGAATCCGTTGGGATAGGTCTTGAAGGGAACTTCGGTCTTGAGACCCGCGATTTCCCAGTGGCCTGTGGTGGTGTCCTTACCCTTGGAGGCCTCTGCCATCTTTCCGAAGCAGCCGATAGGTTCCTCCACCTTAAGCTCTCCGCCGAGGACGCCGTCTATATTTCCCCAGCCCAGTTTAAGAAGGTTGGGTATTTTTATTCCGTTATTAAATTTCCAGATATGGCCGAAGGTGTCCGCTCCCTTGTCTCCGTAGAGCTCTGCATCCGGCATCTCGCCTACTCCGAGGCTGTCCGTTACAACTATCAAAACTTTCATAAGTAACCTCCTGAAGTTATCTGATCCTCAAAGGATCTGCATTTAAGTAGTCAAGGCTTACTAGCTTGTATTCAACTCCGTTGAGGACGCCCTGAAGTCCCCTTCTGAATTTATCCTTTCCGTGAAGGTGTCCGTAAACACAGAGCTTCACGCCGTATTCAGTCATGAGCTCCGTGAATCCTGAAACCTGATGTTTGTCATTGGTGGGCGGATAGTGAAGGACTCCGATGATCTCCTTTGCGCCCTTCTTAACACCGTCATCCAGAGATGCCCTGAGCCTCAGAAGCTCTCTGTCATAGATCTTTCTGTCATGTTCATCAAAGCCATCAATTCCGGGACAGTTCCATCCTCTGGTTCCGCAGATGGCCAGATCCCCTATCATATATGCCTCATTATGCATGAAGTTCATATAGGGGTCTCTTATGATCTTCTTCACCATGTGGCCGTTTCCGTTATCTGCTTCAATCTCCTCTCCGTAGAGAAGATCCAGCACCCTGTGGGACGTCCACCAGAGATCGTGATTTCCTTTGAAAAAAATCTTCTTTCCGGGAAGTTCCTTGAACCAGTCGAGATCGTACTTTGCCTCTTCTATTCCAAGGCCCCAGGAAAGATCTCCTGCGACTATTACATAGTCCTCAGGTCCCACCTTCTCTGTCCAGTTGTCATACAGCTTCTGCCAATGGTTCTCCCATTCAGGTCCGAAGGCATCCATGGGTTTGTCTACTCCCGGTGCAAAGGACAGATGGGTGTCGCCTATTGCAAATATTTTCATATATCAATCCTCATCATTAAAGTACATGGCCTCGCTTAAGCTGAGCACCTCATCGGACTCCCTTCCGTCCAGGGCTTCAACTGACCTGAGCTTCCTCTGGATGGCTCTGGTCCTGGTTCCCACAAGCTTGTCCAGCTCCTCATCGGCCTGTCTCAGCCTGCTTCTGGTCTGCTTAAGGACTTTGCCGAAGGTCTCAAACTCCGTTTTGACGGCACCCAGAACTTCCCAGACCTCGCTGGAATGCTTCTGTATTGCCAGGGTCCGGAATCCCATCTGGAGGCTGTTTAGAAGGGCCGCCATGGTGGTGGGTCCTGCAATATTTATCTTGTAGTCCCTCTGAAGGACTTCCAGCATTCCTCTGTTTACAACCTCTGAATAGAGTCCCTCAAAGGGGAGGAACAGAATCCCGAAATCCGTGGTGTAAGGCGGTGCTATATATTTATCTCTTATGTCCTTGGCTTCAAGCTTGATGGTGGCTTCGAGAACCTTCCAGGCCTTATCTGCAAGTTCCTTGTTTCCAGATTCGTAGGCGTCTCTCAGCTGAGCGTAGCGCTCGCCGGGGAACTTGGAGTCTATGGGAAGATATACGGGTCTTTCCCCTTCTCCCGGAAGACGGACTGCGAACTCCACTCTGTCACGGGAACCCGGGATCGTTGCCACATCCGTGTCATACTGCTCCGGTGAAAGGATCTGCTCCAGGATGGCTCCCAGCTGAACCTCACCCAGGATTCCTCTGGTCTTTACGTTTGAAAGGACCTTCTTAAGGTCTCCAACTCCCTGAGCCAGAGTCTGCATCTCTCCGAGTCCCTTGTATACCTGCTCCAGCCTGTCGTTAACGGTCATGAAGGACTGGGATATCCTGTCCTCCAGGGTCTTCTGGAGCTTCTCATCAACAGTCTCCCTCATCTTCTCCAGCTGGATCCTGTTGTCCTGAGTGAGTTCACTCATGCGCTTTTCCATGGTCTGGCGGATGTTTTCCAGTTTCTGTTCATTCTCAACAGCCATGGAGGATATCCTGGTATTCATATCCATGAGTCTGGAATCCACTCTGGATCCGTTTTCCTGAAGTCTGCTGTCGATTACACTGTTGGCCTCCCTGCTCATGTTGAGATAAGCCTTGGCCATGGCGTTAACTTCCCTGTTCAGTCCGCGGTTGGACATGGCAAGAA
Source organism: uncultured Clostridia bacterium (assembly GCA_946645735.1). The sequence continues at coordinate 2,830 of CAMPCK010000081.1, read as the reverse complement.
GCACTATGCCTATCAGGCAGAGTGCTGCGAGGGCTGCGAGCAGCAATATGAGGGTGTTTGTATCAAGATTAGTTATCATATTGTCCATCAGTTTATAATACCATTTTTTGCATTATAAATCAACTGAACAAAGTTTACAGATTCCAGGTGAAAAACATGTAATGAAGGCTTGTATAACTTAAGGATTTTTGATAAAATATATTAAATATACACAAAAATATGCAAAATTTATTGGCAGATTCAACAATTTGACTATTCAGAAAGAAGGTAAATCCTATGATAACCGGCGCAGAAGCTATGGTAAAATGTCTGGAAGAAGAAGGCATCACAAAGATATTCGGATATCCCGGAGTCGCCATAGCTCCCTTTTATGAAGGACTGTACAATTCAAACATCGAGCATATTCTGGTCCGTCAGGAACAGGCCGCAGGAAATGCAGCGTCGGGATACGCAAGAGTCTCCCGTAAACCCGCCGTCTGTGTCACCACATCAGGCCCGGGCGCTACCAATCTCATCACTGCCCTTGCCACAGCCTATGCGGACAGCATACCTGTAATTGCCATAACAGGACAGGTCTCATCAGATCTTCTTGGAAAGGACGTATTCCAGGAAGCAGATATGACGGGAGCCACCGAATCCTTCACCAAGTACCGCTATCTGGTAAAGGACGTTAATGATATTCCGAGGATCTTCAAGGAGGCCTTCTATATTGCAAATACAGGCCGCAAGGGTCCCGTCCTCATCGACGTTCCCATCGACGTTCAGGAAGCCAGACTTAAGAAGGAATTCAAATATCCCGACAAGGTGGAGATCCGCGGATACAAACCCAATACCAAGGGAAACAAGCAGCAGCTCAGCAAGGTGATCCAGGCCATCAGAAGGGCCAAGAAGCCCATCATCTGCACGGGAGGCGGAGTTATCCTGGGTGAAGGCGAAGACCACATCAGAAGGTTCTGCGAGAAGTTCAACATTCCCTGCGTTTCCACCATGATGGGAATCGGTGTCCTTCCCAAGGCACATCCTCTCTATTTCGGAATGCTTGGAAATAACGGCAAGCCCTATGCAAACCGCGCCATTGCCTTAAGCGATCTCATGATCATCGTGGGCGCCAGGATCGCTGACAGAACGGTCCCTACTCCGGACAAGCTGGAGCATCAGGTCAAGATCATACATATAGACATAGACACCGCTGAAATTGGAAAGAATCTGGGACCCACCATCCCTCTTGTAGGTGACGTGAGAAAGATCTTCGATGAACTCATCGAAGAGGACATCCAGCCCAAGGCCGATTCCTGGATTGAGGAACTGAACGAGATAAAGCACAGCACCGTGGACACCAGGGTATTCAGCGACAAGCTCGTGAATCCCAATATTCTCGTCCAGAAACTGGCAGAGAAGATGGATGATGACGCCATCTATGTTGCCGACGTAGGTCAGAACCAGCTCTGGTCCGCTGACAACTATATCATGAAGAAAGGCCGCTTCCTGACAACAGGCGGCATGGGAACCATGGGCTATTCCATTCCTGCAGGCATGGGAGCCAAGATGTATGCTCCCGAAAGACAGGTTGTCTGCGTCATCGGAGACGGAGCCTTCCAGATGTCCATGAATGAGCTTGCAACCATCAAGGACCACCATGTTCCTTTAAAGATTCTGATCATCAAGAACCGCTATCTGGGCCTTGTAAGGGAATACCAGGACAAGACCTATGAAGGACATTATTCAGGCGTTGAACTCTTCGACTATCCTCACTGCGACAAAATCGCAGAGGCTTATGACATGCCCTTCTTCCACGCATCATCAAATGATGAGCTGGACAGCACACTGGATGAATTCCTGGCCTGCCCCGAGGCATGCTTAATGGTCTGCGACGTAGACTGGAAAGACAATTCAAAGTAAAGGAGGTACACTAAAATGAAAGGAATATTTTCAGTATTGGTAGAAAACAAATCCGGTGTACTTTCCCAGATATCCGGACTGTTCGCAAGAAGAGGCTTCAACATTGACAGCCTTGCCGTAGGAGAAACGGAGCGCCACGACATCTCCAGCATGACTATAGTCTCCACGGGAGACGAGAGGACCATAGATCAGATCGAGAAGCATCTCAACAAAAAAATCGACGTAATCAAAGTACGCCGGCTGGAGGAATCCCAGACAATTTCCCTTGAGATGATGCTCATGAAGGTCTCATACAATCCCAATAACCGTGCACAGCTCATCGAGCTCTGCACCATTACGGGAGCCAAGATCATGCACGTGTCCCCCAAGCATATCGTTATAGAACTCCATAATACCCCGGACTTCATAGAGAACTTCATAGCTCTGGTCCGCACTTACGGTATCGTGGAGATCCAGAGGACGGGCACCATATCTCTTGAAAAGAACTGATCATACACGAAACCCCTCAGTTTGATTGAACCGAGGGGCTTTTTTTATCCTATTACGAGTGGTACCAGCACGGGAACCGACAGGCACATGAGAAGTCCTATCCCGAAACTGTACACAACAGTGTCTTCCCTGGCTGACCTTTCAACGATGGGCATGCACACGTCCATGGCTGCCACGCCGGGAACAGCACAGGCTTCAACATATCCTATCTTCTGGGCAAGGAAGGGTATTCCTATGATTCCTGCAACTTCCCTGAGTACATTGTGAAGGAAGCTTACGGCTGAAGCCACAGGATATCCCGCCTGAAGTATGACGTTGGGCGCATAGGTGTACCAGCCGAAACCGCAGGATATGGCTATTCCCTCTCTTAAGGTCATGGGAGATATGACTGCATAGATTACTCCGCCAAGAACACTTCCCAGGACCGCCGCTATGGGGAAAA
>CAMPCK010000080.1 GCA_946645735.1 uncultured Clostridia bacterium | reverse complement strand
CTGAATGACCGAGTCCAAGTTCAGTCCAGTAGTGGTTATATCCGGAAAGCATCATATAGTTTATAGGTGAACCGCCCAGTTCTTCTATGGTGTCCCTGAACTCCCTAACTGTCTGGTAAAGGGTTCCGCAGTTTCCGCCCAGGGCAAGAGTTACGCCCTGTTTAAGCATCATGTCAGCGATTACGTACTTCTTTCCTTCGGCGAAGTTTTCCTCGTGCATATGGATGTCGATGAATCCCGGGGAAACAACTCTTCCATCTGCATCGATGGTTTTATAAGTTTCAGGGCATTCATCCCCGATGTATGTGATTTTACCGTCCTTAAGGCCTATATTTGCCTTTTTAAGGACTTTTTCTGAATAGTCGGGGTATTTACCGTTTATTATAAGAATGTCTAACATATGAGCCTCCCCTTTTTAATTTATGCGTTTGCCTTTTCAAAATCAGCCTTTAAGGCTGCTATCCTTTCTTCATCTGTGAAGATCTTGGTTATGTCAAGAGCTATGAGCTTTGCTCCGAGAGCAATGGCCTGGTGAGCTCTGTCGGTCTTTACAGCTTCCACGAAGCCCTTGGTGTGAATGGGAATACCTCTGTCTACAATCTGGATAGTGGGATGGAATGCCGGGCACTGGAAGGAAACGTTTCCGATATCGGATGATCCGAAGAGTGCATCGGGATCGGCATTTTCTTCGATTCCCAGTTCATCAAATACTTCTCTGATGGCTTTGATACCGGTATCATTGTTAACCAGGTTATCATAGGACTGAGCTGTGGGATACATATCCCAGGTGCAGCCTGTCATGAGACATGCTCCGTCAGCCATCTTCTTTACTCTTTCATTGAGGCCGTTGAGATATCTTCTGTCAGCTGCTCTTGTATAAAGTTCATAGGATGCTTCATCGGGAACAACGTTGGGTGCTGCTCCTCCGTTTCTGTAGATGCCGTGCATCCTTACATCAGGAGTAACGTGCTGTCTCATGCAGTCTACGGCATGAACAAAAAGCTGCGCTGCATTAAGGGCGTTTATTCCCTCCCAGGGAGCTGCTGCTCCGTGGGCTGCCTTGCCGTGGAAGTTGAACATGTATGAATCGAGGGCAAGCAGCGTGCAGTAAGGCTTGTTGCTGTCGTCCATATGTACCATGATGGCTATGTCATAATCCTTGAACACGCCCTGTTTTACCATGGTGCACTTGGCTCCGTCTTCCTCTTCATTGGGAGTTCCGATCACATGTACGTCCATGTCGAGCTCATCCTGAATGTCCTTCATGGAAAGACCTGCAAGAACAGAAATGGATGCTGATACGCAGTGTCCGCAGGCATGTCCTATTTCAGGAAGAGCATCATACTCAGTGAGTATGGCTGCCTTGTATTTATGATCATCTGATCCGTACACAGCCTTAAAGGATGTCTCAAGGCCGGCAAAGGGGTATTCCACTTCATATCCGTGTCCTCTCAGAAGTTCCACGATCTTCTGTGAAGATCTGAATTCATGAGCAGATACTTCCGGATGATCCGCCAGATCATCATTCATTGCAATAAGTTCCTGATGGTTTTCCTCAACTGCTTTAAAAATCTTTTCCTTAAGTGTCTCATAGTTTGCCATATTCTGCCTCCATTTCTTTTCTGACACGTCTTATGATGATCATTGTATTCAGATGATTTGCGTCATAGGGATGATTGAGCCTTCTCGACTCATTCCAGTAAATCAGGTCATGAGCCCTGGATATCTCATCATCCGTAAGACCGTTCTTTATACCTCTTTCAATCAGGCCGAGCTCCCACTCAGCCTCTTCAACAAATTTATCAAAGAACCAGCCGTTAGCTTCGCGGGGAAGTATCCCGTAATGCATGGCTATGATCCTGTCCGGTTCAAGGTCCCTCAGCTTATATGATGATTCTATACACTGTCTGAAACTCTTCAGACAGGACGTTCTCATATCATCAGGGCCTTCCACCTGTCCCACGCTCTCGCAGGCAAACATAATGTTCTGAGGATAAAGAATATATGCTGCAGAGCAGTCCGTATGCCCCTTTGCTTCATAGAACCTTAAGGATATGTCCCCCAGACTTACCTCCTCGCCGTCCTCAAGAACCCTGTCAATCCTGAGTCCGTCTGTCTTTACAGGCGGAAAATCAGCACCATAGAGATCTGTCGCATTATCTCCCAGTTCTCTCATGGTCTCCTTGGCAGCGTCAGAACCGAATACCTGAACAGCCTTAAGAGCCCCCATGACCTGAGCTTCAGGCCACTCGTCAAGAATATACGGCAGAGCCCCTATATGGTCATAGTGGGTGTGTGACATGAGGATCATATCGAGAGTTCTTCCCAGAGGATCAAGCATCTCATGGATGTTTGATATGAGTTCCCTTGAATAACAAGCCATTCCGCAGTCGTGAAGAGCTGTCTTTTCAGATCCGATTATGAGATATGCTTCTCCCCCGAATCCTCCCGTTACCCTATATACAGGTTCAGGGACATCGAACCTGTCGTGTCCCTGAAAATTTTTGAAATATCCGTTATCTCTTGGTATAATCATAATTTTAGTTACTCGGCGTCGTCCTCTTCGTTCTGGGTCTTATAGGCAAGGCTTCTGATCTCCTCCCTGTTCTCAGTAAGAGTATCATTGATCGATGTGAAGGTGTGCTCCAGATTGGTGTACATTTCGCCGAAGTACTTCATATTGAGCTCGTCCATTTTTTGCTGCATACCGTAAAGCATACGGTCCACATAATCGTAGGTCTTCATCTTGAGGACCTTGGAATTTATCCTGGCGTCCTGTATGATGTCGTCTCCCTTCTTCATGGCTCGTCTCGTTATCTCATCAGAATCCACAAGAAAATCAGCCTGTTTCTTGGCTTCTCTGATCATTCTTTCATACTCAGATTTTCCTTCAAGCAGGATTCTGTCTCTTTCGTCTATTATCCACTTGGCCTGCTGCATATCATCAGGAAGGGCAAGTCTGATGTCCTTGATAATTCCGAAGATGTCTTCTGTCTCAAGAACTATTTTATTTGTAAGAGGAACTGAGGTGGCTCCCTCTAAAAGATCTTCCAGTTCATCCAGTAAATCCAGTACTTTCGTTGTATCTTCCATTTTTAATGTTCCTTTCACCCTATTTCAGATTAAGTTTGTTTCTCATAAATTCCAGAACATACGGCGGAACCAGCATGGATCCGTCTCCTCCGAGGGATATTACCTGTCTCGCCATGGTGGAGCTTATGAAGGCATACTTATTCTCGCTTATTATATAAACAGTCTCTGCCTGACCTTTATAAAGATGTTTATGGAGCTGATCCATGGATTCCTCGTTGTTGAAGTCATCGGTGTTTCTCAGTCCTCTGACGACCACATTGTATCCGTTGTTAAGCACATAGTCAGCCAGAAGGCCGTCGCATTTGTCAACGGTTACGTTGGGGAATTCCTTTACCACTTCCCTGATCATCTGCATTCTCTCTTCGAATGTAAACATGGTATGTTTTTCCAGATTGACCGTTACTCCGATAACGACCTCATCGAAGATTTTTGATGCTCTTCTTATGATATCCAGATGTCCCAGGGTCATGGGATCAAAAGAACCGGCATAAAGTGCTTTAGTATGCATGTCATACCTCCATAATCCCATATATTTTAGCATATATATGCTTTTTTGTAAAGATTATACCAGCTTTTCTCACCTCATAAAGATGGATAAAGTTATGGTTCCGTAGTTTCGGTCTTTGATCTTTCTGAAGCCTGACATCTCTTCGGGAAATTCGTCCTCCCTCTTATGCTCGGCAACAATGATGCCTCCCTCTCTGAGAAGACCGAGGGAACTGATCAGTCCGAAGCAGTTATCATAGAGTCCCTTCTTATATGGAGGATCCAGTATAAATATGTCTGCCTGCTCATTTCTGTCTGCCATTCTCATGAGACATTTCTCATAGTCCCCGGGGATGATCTCAGACCATTCCTCTGCCCTGCAGTTTGCAATGTTTCTCTTGATAAGGGCGATGCTTTCCCTGTTGTTATCGCAAAAGATGCACTTCTCAGCTCCCCTTGATAATGCTTCAAGACCCAGGTTTCCTGTGCCTGAAAACAGGTCCACCACGGTAGTGTCATATATGTCCTGACCAATAATGCTGAAGAGGGCCTCCTTCACCTTCTCAGTGGTAGGCCTTATGTCATAGCCTGAAGGCATCTCTATTTTTCTTCCTTTGAAATCACCGGTTATTATTCTCATATTACCTCTCTATAAATTAAGTGATATGTTCTCTCCGAACATTCTCTTTATTCTTTCTCTAAGTTCTATGTTGTCTGGCTCCTTTAAGGCGGGATCCTTATCGATGATATCTTCAGCGATGCCCCTCACCTTGTTCAGAATGTCGACGTTCTTTACAAGATCTGCGATCCCGAGCTCCGGTATTCCGTGCTGCCGTGTTCCGAAAATCTCGCCGGGACCTCTCAGCTTCAGGTCCTCCTCAGCTATAACGAAGCCGTCTGTGGTGGAAACCATGATATTGTTTCTTTTCTCTGCGATCTCTCCCTTTGAGCCGCTCACGAGGATGCAGTAGGACTGCTCCTCGCCTCTTCCGACTCTGCCTCTCAGCTGATGGAGCTGGGCAAGGCCGAATCTCTCGCAGTTTTCGATTACCATGACCGTGGCGTTTGGAACGTCGATACCGACCTCGATTACTACAGTGGAAACGAGAACCGATATCCTGCCCTCCTTGAACTCCAGCATGATCTCATCCTTTTCTTTGGGGTTCATGGCACCGTGAACAAGTCCGATGTTAACTCCCGGGTACATGGATCTCAGTTCATCATATATCTCTTCTGCAGACCTGACTTTAATGGACTCCGATTCCTCAATAAGGGGAGCCACCACATAGGCCTGCCTTCCGGTACTCACCTTGTCCATGACAAAGTCATAGATCTTTCTTCTGGATTCCTCGTATCTTAGAAATGTCCTGATGGGCTTTCTTCCCTTGGGAAGCGTGTCTATAACAGAAATATCAAGATCTCCGAAAAGGATCACAGCAAGGGTCCTGGGTATGGGAGTTGCGGTCATTACCAGGACGTTGGGGTCCTTCCCCTTCTGGGTGAGAAGGTTTCTCTGCTCCACTCCGAACCTGTGCTGCTCGTCCGTCACCACAAGGCCCAGATCTCTGAACTCCACATCCGGCTGTATTATGGCATGGGTTCCCACGAGTATCTGTATCTCCCCGGACTCGAGATCCTTTAGAAGCTCCCTTCTGTCCTTTGCCTTCATGCTTCCCGACAGAAGTTCACATCTGATGCCCAGGGGATCAAAATCCTTTTTAAGGGTCTCAATATGCTGTTTGGCAAGAAGCTCCGTCGGTGCCATCATAACCGCCTGAGATCCGCATTTAACAGTCTTGAACATGGCAAGCTCAGGCACTACGGTCTTGC
>CAMPCK010000079.1 GCA_946645735.1 uncultured Clostridia bacterium | reverse complement strand
GTTGCGATGGTGTTGATACCAGACTCATCATAGTATGTACCTTCAACAACTCCGCTCTTAAGCTTGCAAACCTTATTCTTCTTTGAGAAGTTCGCAATAATTCTGGCCGGTGCGGTAGCGTCTTCCTTGGAGATCACAAATGCGTTAGTTCCCTCAAGATCTGCTGTGATTCCTTCAAACTCTGTACCTTCTACTGCACGTTTCACCATAGTATTCTTGAAAACTTTGTAAACAACGTTAGCCTCACGGCACTGCTTACGAAGCTCAGTAACATCAGCTACGGAAATACCACGGTAATCCACAACTACCACAGATTTAGCGCCATCTAACTGGGCTTTAATCTCATCAACGATAGGCTGCTTCAACTCAACATTAGCCATTGTCCTGGTGCACCTCCTTAAAAAATTTGTGTACCGACGCTCAGCTGCCGCAGGGAGCGACAAACGGAAAAACTCCCCGTCCAAAGACGGGGAGCATAATATCATCACATCTATCACAGGCTCGCGCTCCATGATAAAAAAAATGAATAAACTTCCTCGGCAGGCGTATCCACTTATGCCATCCGGCACCTGCTGTCTTCGGCGTTCGTACCCAAAGAGAATACCATCCACCGAATCGTTTGTCAAGGAATAATTTTTAAGGAACAATTTAATCGAGGATCTGAATCGGCTCCAGATGCTCTTCCGGTATCGACTCTTCCAGCCGTTCCGCCATCCTCTTATGCTTGGTATTGCGCAGGCAGTAGAGGAAAGCCTCGAAGATATCCGGATCAAAGTAGATTCCCAGATTATGATAATGAAGATTATGCTTCGCCTTGGCATAATAGTCTTCAAAGAGGATATCCAGCCGTTCTACGTCTTCTTTCTTATATGCTTCCATGATCTCTTCTTTCATAGGCATATATTCCAGATAGAGCTTGAACCGGTCTTCTGCCCGGTGAAGGATCGCGATGTTATGGCGGACCATTTTGTTGAAGGCTCTGATATCATCCGTCATCTCCATGCCTTCCAGGTAGTCCTGATAGATCTTCATATCATGGACTTCCGTATTCGCCACCTCAAGGAACTCCTCCGGGGAGATATCGCAGTCCACAAAGGCCATAGGCTTCAGAGCGGCACTCTCCGGCTTGTGCTTCAATTCCGGATCCACGCCGTAGTAATCTTTCAGGTATCGTTCCATATTACAGGGAATAAATAACTTAAGTCCCTGGAACTCTAACTCATCCGGCTCATCGAAATAGACCGCCTTCATCTTCTTTCCGTAACTTCTGGTGGCATCCGACTCCGTCAGGAAATAGCCGCTTCCCGGCTTCTTGGGCTCCATATTGAGATAAGCCTCAAAAACTTTAGCCGCCAGCTTCCGCTTGCCGTACACAAGATACATGGGCGCGGTTATGATCTTATGCCATAAGCCTTCTTTTTTCTTGTCATCACCGAGTCTTTCTCTTCTGACAGCCAGGGCGGTATCCATGAGTCTCACCTGGCGCATCTTCATTTTATTCTTATCAACATGCTTCAGAATATAGATCCGGACGTACATAGACGTGATATTCTCCGGATACTGCCAGAAAATATGGGTGGATCCGTCATCGACATAATCGATCGTAAAGGAGTGATGGTCCTCATTATTCATGGCATAGTTCAGCCTTCTGTCTTTGGGCTGTTCCTTCTCAAAGGCCGCAAGGAAGGCTTTGGCATTCTCCGGCGTCATGATGATCGTCGCATAGTTGTTCGGAGGGAAACTGTTCAGGTACCATGCATACCAGAGTGACTTACCGTAAAGATTATACTTGATGCCATATTTCCTGCACAGGGCATCCAGTTCGGCAAGCAGCTTCTGCTGTTCCATCTGGATGGGGTTCAGAAGTTCCGGTCTGTCCTGGGTATCATAGTTGGGTTCAATGCCCATCTTATCCGCGATATCCAGCAGCATCATCCCGTTTGCAAGCCCAGGCTCTGCCTGTTCATAACATTCCCTGGCCACATCCGGTTCCCCGGCTTTAAAATAGTAGTCTCCAAGGATCTTCTGATACTCTGCGTCATCAGGGAAGTTTTTAACGAGACTCTCCACCTCGCCGATCACCTTGGCTGCTTCATCACTGTCCACGGAAGCAATATGGATCTGCAGCTGCATCTTGATGATATCCGACATGCTTTCCTGTTCATTTTCTTCCAGACGGCCGATCAGTTCCAGGGTCCTGTCATAATCTTCAGAATAAAATGACTGGAAGATATCATAGACCAGAGTGATCTTCTCGTCCACAGCTTTCAGATCATCGCCAAGAGGCCCTTCCTTCTTTCGGAGGTCTGCCAGAGTCCTGGCCCTTGCATACTGGCCGGTCATGAGTAGGGAATAGAGGAGCATATACAGTCTGTCGTCTTCCAGAGGGATAAATATCCTGTTGCGGAAACGGTACATCTGGCTGTGCCTCATCGCTCCGATATAGTTGGTGCTGAGCTGGTAGCTCAGATACTTGCCAAAACCGGTCACAACCTCTCCGTAAGCTTTCTTTTCAAAGAGGGCTTCCATGTCGATCCCGTTAAGCTCTTCGTACTTCCTCTGCGCTGCCAGAATCGCTCCCCGATTCTCCATCGTGACATAATTCTGGTAAGGTCTGAGCTTCTGGTTTCTGTGGATATTATTGACCTTTCGTTCCCGATAGAGTTCCAATGTCTCTTCCTTAGGGATAAAACGATCTGCGTCGATCAGGTAATTGGTGTATTTGTGCTCAATATCTATGATATGGCTGTGAGCTGCCTGGTCGTCATGGTAGGGAATGTACATCCACTTGGGACCGTAGAGCTGGACCAGATACTCATACCACATATTCGGAAGCGGGATCTGCATGTCCTCATAGTCAAAATAAATGGGTTCCCCGAACATTTCTTTCTTAAACACGTGAGGAAGGGTTCCCCATCGAAGAACATAATGGTTGCAGTCCTCCTCCCGATGGCAGAACAGTTCTTTCTCGAGGAGCCGAAGAACCTTGATCCTGCCTTCTTCCTTCTCGATCTGCTTATAGTGGTCGTACAGTTCCAGGTACTTGTCATCTGTCCTCAGGCTGTACATGTAATAAGGCATGACAAAATCAGAATATACGAACAGCTTGGCAATATATTCTCTCTGTGCTTCCTCATCGTCCGGAACGGGATCCAGGATAAACACATCGATCACCATGCCGGCAGAGCATGTATTCAGGACATGGAACTTTCCGACCATGGTTGTCGTGTCATCAATATACCTGGGAATGGTCGCCGGATAATAGTCATTATCCATGGTGGATTCCAGGACACGATCCTTGGGCCGTTCCTGTTTAAACGCTTCGCGGAAGCGGAGGAACTCCTGCCTCGTCATATAGATATCTGCATCATCATCCCAGGGAATGAAACCGCGATGGCGGATCGCGCCGATCGTTGTTCCCCCGGCTGCATAGTATGTTATATCGTATTTCCTGCAGATGGCATCAATCTCCTTGAGCATCATCAGGATTTCTTCATGCATCGGATTCATTCATCTACCCCTTACTTTCGAATCAATTTCGCCCATTCACCAAGTACCCGGAATCCTACTTTATAATTCGTCCTTTTGGCTCTCTCGTCATAAAGATAGGAAATCACTTCCTTGCCTTCGTTATGAAGGTCCCGGCATGTTGCGCCCAGCTGGCCCGCAAACTCGCCTCTGCCCCGATGGTCCGGTCTGACAATACTGCCGGATATCACGGCCAGGTCCTCGTTCTCTGCGTAAGTTGCACTGTGTGAGATCACGCCGGTCTCATCTTTTCTGATCCAGCTTCTTCCGAATCCGTCATCATATCTCTCCAGCAGCTGCTTGTAAAGCAGGTCAAACCCGTAAGGTCCTCCCAGTTCTTCATCCTCAGCCAGCAGCCGGGCAACTTCCTTCAGCTCTTCCCGGGAAGCAAGATATACGTCGTCTCCGGCAATCCCATTGTATTCTTCCAACCGAACAACATCGCCGTACTCCGGCTCATACTCTTCCTCGGAAACAAATGGTTTGATCTGGCTGATCGTCTCTCCCATACCGCACACCAGAGCCGGCTTTCTCTCCTCAATGAGGGCTGCGGCATCCTGCGCGTCAAAGATATTATCCCGGCTGAAAACATGCATGCCGTTGTAGTACTGGAACATCAGCACTTTGATCCGGTCCTCTTCTTTCTGGTACCAGATATTCACATTCTCGTTATCAAATCCGTACTTTTTAAGATCAATATAAAGATAGGCACACTTGCCGTAATCTTTACCGATATAGTCAAAAATCTCCTGCGCGTTTTCTTTTGTACATTTAATCATAAAACGTCTCCCTGTCCTTAATTACACATATATGTCTTATGATACAACAAAGTATACTCCCATACAAGAAAGAAATTATATGGGGCAGCAAAAAAGAACAGCCGCCTTCGCGAGGAAGACGGCCTGAAATGTTCTTATATCGTGCGAAAATCCGCTCTCATTAGAACTTTGTTGCGTTAAGCTTAACACCAGGGCCCATCGTGGAGGTGATTGTGGCACTTCTGATGTACTGACCTTTTGCTGCTGCAGGTCTTGCCTTAACGATCGCATCTATTAATGTCTGGAAGTTTTCCTGTAACTGCTCCTCTGTAAAGGAAGCTTTTCCGATCGGTACATGGACAATGTTTGTCTTGTCAAGTCTGTACTCGATCTTACCGGCTTTCAGTTCCTGAACTGCTTTCGCAACGTCCATGGTTACTGTTCCGGCTTTCGGGTTTGGCATGAGACCCTTCGGTCCGAGGATACGTCCGAGACGTCCAACAACGCTCATCATGTTAGGTGTAGCTACACACTTATCAAACTCCATCCAGCCTTCTTTCTGAATCTTCGGAACTAACTCCTCAGCTCCTACGTAATCAGCGCCTGCTGCTGCAGCCTGGTCTGCCTGCTCACCCTTCGCGAAAACGAGAACGCGAACTTTCTTGCCGGTTCCATGAGGCAGTACAACTGCACCACGGATCTGCTGATCAGCGTGACGTCCGTCAAGACCCATCTTTAAATGTGCCTCGATCGTCTCATCGAACTTTGCACTGGCTGCCTTTTTAACGATGGCGATGGCTTCCGGTGCTTCGTATAAATTAGTTTTATCTCTCAGCTTTGCAGCTTCCTGATATCTTTTTCCTCTTTTCATTATAAGAACCTCCTGTGGTATTATCGGGAGCGACCCTCCCACTATCTATAAAAATCATCTGATATTCTGACTTAAAATATGATCTTTCGATCAGTCCTCAACAACGATGCCCATGCTTCGTGCTGTTCCGGCAACCATGCTCATGGCTGCTTCAATGCTTGCCGCATTCAGATCAGGCATCTTCGTCTCTGCGATCTCGCGAACCTTATCTTTAGAGATGGTAGCAACCTTTACTCTGTTAGGCTCGCCGGAACCGGACTTAATGTTGCAGGCTTTCTTTAATAATACCGCAGCCGGTGGTGTTTTTGTGATGAAAC
>CAMPCK010000078.1 GCA_946645735.1 uncultured Clostridia bacterium | reverse complement strand
GCCATTGCCTATACAGAAGATGACGGCGAGACCTGGACGAAAGTCCCTGAGGGAACCACAGTCTCCATGAATTTCTGGGGATTCACTCCTTCCATTCTTAAGGAGATGGAGGCAGGCCTTCCCGGTTTCTTAAATGAAACTCTCGCAAATAACCCGCAGAAGGGAGAATACCTCCTTCCCAAGTGTGTGGACGAGCTCATCAAAGCAGGCCGCGCACAGGCAAGGGTTCTTAAGTCACATGACCGCTGGTACGGTGTAACATATAAAGAAGATAAGGAGAGCGTTGTAAAGGCGCTTCAGTCTCTAAAGGACAGCGGACTCTATCCTCAGGAGCTTTGGGGATAAGTCAGACTAAAATAATATGCAACAGTTTCTTCAGGGAGGTGCATTATGGTAAAATCTATGGAAAACATCAAAACAGATGCAATTTTAAACACAGCTGATCTCATGGCAGCAGCCGCTCTTACAGCTCCTAAGGCCAGCGGCAGAGACACTATCCGCGTTACTGTCATTACAGGAGAAGACAAGGATAAGCTCAGAGACAAGATGCTGAAAATGGGAGAAGCCACGGGCCAGCTTCTTTATACGAGGGATGCCGGTAATGTGGATAACAGCGAAGCAGTGGTAGTGATAGGCTGTACAGGAAGATATTTCGGAATGGACAAGTGCGGCATGTGCGGATTTGAAAGCTGCAGAGAATGCAGAAACGCCGGTGCAAGATGCGTCTTCACCGTTACCGACCTGGGAATCGCCATCGGTTCAGCCGTGTCCGTTGCAGCAGACCACAGAATCGATAACCGTGTAATGTTCTCTGTAGGCCGTGCAGCCCTTAAGCTGAATTTCCTTCCTGATGACGTGGTAAACTGCTACGGGATCCCCCTTTCCATCAGTTCAAAGAGCATATTCTTTGACAGAGGGCCGGGAGCCGTGCTCAACGTAGATTCAGAAGACTAAGCAAAACAAAAAAGAGCTTTTTCCCAAGCTCTTTTTTATTGCAATTTTTCTGCTTTTTAGATATCTTCTCTTACTACAGGGCAGGTCATGCATCTCGGGCCGCCCTTTCCCCTTGAAAGTTCTGACAGGCTTACTGTGAGAACTTCGAGGCCGTGCTTGGTGAGAAGGTCGTTTGTGATGTAGTTTCTGTCGCAGGTAACAACTTTTCCGGGTGCGATGCAGAGGGTGTTGGAACCATCGTTCCACTGTTCTCTCTGGGATACCAGAATGTTGTTTCCGCCGCATCTGATAAGATCTACTGCAGGAAGTCCCAGCTCCTTGGCCATTACCTTGTCAAGTTCATCCTTCATGGCTTCAAACTTCAGCTCGCCCTTGTCGCTTAAGGTAATACCGAATACTTCCATAGGACCTTCAACCTCCGGATGGATGGTGAACTTGTCATAGTCAACCATGGTGAATACCGTATCAAGATGGCTGAAAGGAGCCAGCTTAGGAATATTGAAGGCAAGAACTTTCTTGAACTCTCCGCTCTGGAGGAGTCTTCTGGCAAGAGTCTCAGCTCCGATAATGGTTGTTCTGGGTGAAAGTCCGATGGCTACCAGATCCCTGTTCAATACCGCTACGTCTCCTCCTTCAATGGAGAAAGGATCTCTCAGGTCATACCAGATCTTATCCTTATCATCTGCAAAATCAGCGTTATATTTGTAGATATATCTCAGGATAAGGGCTTCCCTGCGTCTTGCATCTGTGTGCATGTGGTTGATGGCAATACCTTCTCCGATGCATGCTGCTGGGTCGCGGGGCATGTACAGGTTGGGCATGGGATCGGATACAAAGGGATCCTCTCCCTCGATAAGGTCCATAAGAGAAGTCGCCTTTTCAGTCTGGATCTCGGAGCGCTTGATACCTCCGATAACCTTTTCAATCATCTTCTTGGGCTCCATTCCCATAAGGTAAACCATGAGAGCAGATCTCAATCCCTTGGAATTGATTCTTGAAAGATTAAGAAACTCATTAATGAATTCATCCTTAACTCGAGGATCTGCAACAGCTTTTGCTGCCTCATCAACTATATATGCTACTTCCACGCCGTTCTGTCTCAGAAGATCTGCGAAAGCATCGTGCTCTCTCTGAGCAACGTTTAAGAAGGGAATATCTTCAAACAAGAGTTTCCCTAAGGTGTCAGGAGTAAGGGCCTCTAGTTCTGCTCCGGGTCTGTGGACCAGCACCTTATTGAGTTTCCCTATCTCGGAATAGTTATGAATTCCCTTATACATTTTGTTCTCCTTTCAGGTATTTTTTATTATCATACATGGCGGCATCCGCCCGTTCAAACATTGCTGCAACAGCCTGATCGAGAGCCGGATCGTATTCCGCGATTCCTATGGCGATAACCACTCCGTCTTCAAGATGCTTAATGCTGTTTTCTCTTATTCTCTCCGCCAGGAGTTCCCTGTGCTCAAAGTCCCTTCCCTTAAGGATCACTGCGAATTCATCGCCTCCGATCCTGTATACGGGGCTATGCCTGAACACAGTACAGATTATGTGGCAGGCCTGCTTGATATATTCATCTCCAGCCTTGTGTCCATGGGTGTCATTGACTTCCTTGAGGCGGTTCAGATCGCAGACTGCAATGGCAAAGCCTTCTGCACTGCCCTCAAGGATCTCCCTGTTGAGATTCTTTTCTGCTTCCGCAAAAGCATACTTGCTCTTCACCCCTGTCAAGGCATCCCTTTCAGCCCTCTCCTTGGCCTTCCTCAGAGCGCTGTCGTTTTCAAGCTCACGCTTTATCTGCTCGTTTACATTGCTTATGCCGATAACGATGTGCGTATCATTTTTATCATCGAGCTTGGTTGCCTTCATGTGCACATATACAGGTTCCCCTTCCATCATGAGTCTGTAGGTAAGGGTGAAGGTGTCCTCCCTTTCCAGGGCTTCCATGAGGTTTTCCTTCCGAATGGCCTCGTCAAGCATGTCCTGATCATCGGGGTGCACGACTCTTAAGAGATTCTTCCTTGAAATATTGAAGAAATCATCTCCGCCGCTTTCTATATTCAGGTTCCTGTATTCCTGGCTTGAACTGAACTCTATGAAGTGATTTGTCTCCGTATCTATATAATAAATGCTGAAATAATCTTTTGCAAGCGCTTCTATTATTCTGGAGAAAGTTATGCTGGTCTTTCGCTCTTCGGCCAGCTTTTCCTCTTCAGTAATAGTGTCATTTATATTTACGATGCCGATGACAACGTTTTTTCTGGTATGGCTGTCCGCCATTACTGCCTGGGCTCTGTAGTACTCCGGTTCAGTCTCACCGTTGATCCTGAATATGGTATTGAGCGCCTTTCCGTCTTCAAGAGCGTTACGCAGGCTGTATTTGGAGAACATCTGAAGAAGCCTGTTTTTGTCCACCACATAGACTCTGTCCATGATGGTTCTGGCGCATTCATCAAAGAATCCGGATCCGCTTCTTACCATCTGAAGGTCGTTCCTGTCTCCCTTATTGCTGAATTCTACGAAACGGTCACTGGCAGTATCCACATAGAATATGCTCTCAAATTCATCAGACAGGGACTGGGCGATCTTCTCTACAGGTATGTCTTTCTTTTTGATTCCCCTGGTCTTGACGGTTTCCGTTCTTGTGAATACATCCACCTCCGGGATATTCTTTCTCTCATCCAGGAAGGGCTCATATTCATCTGCCGGGACAGGTCTTGAGAAGTAATATCCCTGAACGATATCGCAGCCCATGGCTTTCAGAGCCAGAAGCTGTTCTTCCGTTTCCACACCCTCAGCAATTACAGGCACTCCCAGATAATCAGCGATATCAATGATTACCTCAAGCATTCTTGTGTCCTTCTGCTTGTCAAAGGCCGTTCTGATGAACTGCATATCCAGTTTGAGAGCGTCAATGGGTAGAGTGGAAATCATATTCAGGGATGAATATCCCGTTCCGAAGTCGTCCATCTCAACCTTGAAGCCTATAGCTCTCAGTTTGTGCACCGTCTCTATTATCTGTTCAGAATCCTGTGTGTAGGCGGATTCCGTTATCTCCAGAAGCAGATCGTTGGTACTCAGACCGTTATCTTCCACAAGCTTGCTGAGATTGTCGATGAGGCCCGGATCGTACATATCGATTCTTGATACGTTGACGGACACAGGCACATGGAAACCAAGTCTCTTTTTCCAGTCACATACTTTGGCAGCCGCTTCTTTCCATACGTAGTTATCCAGATCCCTTATCATTCCGTTACCCTCAAAGAGGGGAATGAACACTCCGGGGCTTATCATTCCAAGCTCGGGATGTTTCCATCTGACAAGAGCCTCAGCTGATGCCAGCACAGGTATATCCGGACGTATATCAAATTTAGGCTGATAATATACTGTGAACTGCCTTTCTTCAATGGCCTTATGGAAGTCTTCTATGAGCTGCTCTGCATACATCTCCTTGTCATGAAGAGCGCTGTCGTAGATTCCGATGGACTTGACGAAGCTGTTCTTAACAGTGTCGCAGGCCATCTTGGCTCTGTCGAAACGCCTTTCGATGTCGAGATTCTTGTCCACATTTGTGTATACACCCATTCTGAGGCGCACACGGTTATTGACAGAGTCTTCCCCTGCAAGGCCGATGGATGCATTGTCAAGGATGGTGCTGTAATCCTTTCCGTGAGGACAGTATACCATGAAGGTATCCGCTTCTCTTCTGCAGACGATGCCTCCAGTATCGCTTACCATGTCCCTTACTCTTTCACCGATGGTCTTAAGCACTCCGTCCCCGTATTCCTTGCCGTAACGCTCATTTATCATATGGAAGTGATTGATGTCAATTATAATGGCATCCATTTCCATGCCCTTGTGATAATTGTCGTACTGCTCGGCATAGCGGTAGAAATACTCCCTGTTATATAATCCCGTGAGAGGATCTCTTTCAGTGGAATTAATTATCTGTCTGTCTTCGGAAAGCTCAATACTTCTCCTGATCCTGGCAAGAATAACTCCCGCCTGAGGATAAGGTTTAGGTATAAAGTCACTTGCTCCTTCGCTTAAGCTCTCAATTTCAGATTCCTGATCAGACGTGATCACTATTACGGGAATAGTCTGCGTTTCAGGGTCTTCCTTCATGGTCTTCAGAACTTCCATACCTGATATTTCAGGCATGCGAAGATCCAGCAGAACCAGTGAGAGAATATCAGAATTCTCCCTTACCTTATCCAATGTCTCCCTGCCGTCTTCTGCGAAGATAACCTCATAATCCTGGCTAAGAATCCCGCCAAGGATCTGGCGGTTGATCATTTCGTCATCTGCAACCAGCACAAGACGCTTACCGTTGGATGAATGAAATTTTTCATGGCTTTTTAACATAACATTCCCCTGCCTTGTATTGTTCTGAACATCTTTCTATCTTGTAGCGGCGCCCATTGTCTTAAGCTCCTGCTTCCTCTTATACATGAGGGCATCTGCCCTTTCGAATACCTCGTGAAGAGAAGTGTCCTTCTC
Source organism: uncultured Clostridia bacterium (assembly GCA_946645735.1). The sequence goes on along the minus strand of CAMPCK010000078.1, from coordinate 52 downwards.
TCTTGAGTAATCTGAAATACCCAGAGAAACGACGGCTTCATTCTTTAAGATA
>CAMPCK010000077.1 GCA_946645735.1 uncultured Clostridia bacterium | reverse complement strand
GCTCAGGCAGCTGTTATGGTGTGGCTTCCCTTTATCCTTTCCGGCTTTATGCACGTGGACGGATATATGGATGTAAACGATGCGATCATGTCGAGAGGAACCCTTGAAAAGAAAAGGGCAATCCTTAAGGACAGCCGCTGCGGGACTTTCGCCATAGTGAGCTTCATATTCCTCGTCATAGTGGAATTCGGCTTCATGTATGGAGCCCTTGATAAGGGTCTGGATCCCGTAAGACTTGTTATGATCATGATCATGGCGAGGGGATTCTCGGGCTTCATGATGGCAACGAGAAAGCCCATGGAGACCAGCCAGTACATAAATTTAAACAGAGACAAAAAAGCAGACGCCTTCATGCTTATTCAGATGGCGGTATTAATGATCCTCGGATGCGTTCTCGGAGTGGAATACACCAAGGTTTTAATGACCATTTGCTGCGGCATTCTCGGCACCCTTGTGTCCATCCTCTTTGCTGAGAAGGACCTTCAGGGCATGAACGGAGATATCGCGGGTTACGGAATACTTTGGGGCGAAATGCTTGGAATATTGAGTCTGGTATTTTAGGAAAGGAAAATCGAGATGGTATTAATAACAGGCGGAGCGTATCAGGGAAAGGTAGATTATGCAATCGAGAAATTCAATCTTTCCAGAAAAGACATCTATACCTGCACCAGGGATAAGGTAGAACTCCCTGAAGGTGCAGCAATCATAAACAACGTTGAGGAACTCGTATGGGCCTGCCTTGCAAACGACAGGGATCCTCTCAAGTATCTGGCAGCCAGAAAGAGCCGTTGGAGCAAGTCTGTCATGATCGTAAATGACATTTCCTGCGGCATAGTTCCCATGGACAAAAACGAGAGGATATTCAGAGAAGCAGTGGGAAGGACCACCATGTACCTTGCTCAGGAAGCCCTGGCAGTGGTAAGAGTATTTGCTGGGATAGGAAAGAGATTAAAGTAAGGTAATGAAATCATATATTGTATTAATTAGACATGGTATAACAGAGGGAATTCAGAAACATTGGTTTTATGGATGGGCGGACCTGCCCATAGTTAAAGAAGGCTATGAACAGCTGGAGCAGTACAAGAAGGAGGGAGCCTACCCGGAACTTCCGGAAGACACCAAGTACTACACAACGGGTTTCGTAAGAACCACCCAGACCCTCCATGCTCTCTTCGGAGATGTGCCTTATACTGAAATTCCGGATATGAAGGAAATAAACTTTGGAGACTGGGAATGCCAGACCTTCGAACAGCTCTCTGAGAAGGAGGGAGGAGCAGAATGGCTGTCAGATGCCACGGGATCTTTTACTTTCCCAAACGGAGAGAATATGAACGGATATCTTGAGAGGATCAAGAGAGGAAACAAGGCTCTTGTAGGCTTCCACAGAATGCAGGAACTGGCCCACAGACACAGCGGAAAGGACGCAGTATCCGTTATGGTGTGCCACGGAGGAAGCATCTCAGGAACCATGATAAACTGGTTCCCTGATGAGAGACCTACCTTCTGGGACTGGACTCCAATAGTAGGCATGGGTTACATAGTATACTTCGAAAACGGAGAACCCGTATCCTACGAAACCCTCACCTGTGAATCCGCCAGAGGCAAGACCTGGAGAAAGTCGCAGTAGATTTTTTGCTAAAATTAAGATCAAGACAGGAGACAAACTGTGATCCTGTCTTTTTTGTGTGAAAAGAATTGAAAAAGCGACCAAAACAAAACTGCCGTGTATTAATTAATAGAGAGTAAAATGGAGAAACCGCTGAATTATGGGAAACTTAGCAACAGATCATCAGATCATACAGGGGATAAAGAAGGGCGATGAAAAGTCCCTGGACAGGTGTATTTCAAAATACGCCCCCTATGTATCAGGAATTGTAAGAAATATTATAGGAAGCACCTTGCCTGAAGAGGACCGTGAAGAGGTCATCTCTGACGTTTTTGTTTCCCTATGGAAAAGCAGGGAAAGACTGGATGAAACGGAAGGAGGAAACCTCAAGGGGTATATCGCTGCCATTTCCAGGAATCTTGCAAAGAATAAACTGAGAGATTCCGGGAAAACTTTGTCTGTGACGGAACTTGATGATGAGTTCCCGGACGACTTCTCTGTCGAAACGGAACTTGATAAAAGGGAAGTCATCCGTAAAATTACAGATTGCCTGAGAACCTTTAAAGAGGAAGAACGGATATGTTTTATAAAATATTACTATTACCATCTTAAGATAAAAGAGATAGCGAAAGAAATGAATCTTACCGAATCAGCTGTCAAAAGCAAGCTGGCGAGATCCAGGGAGAGAATCAGAAGATATTTGGAGGATAACTGAGATGTCATATAATCTGACAGAAATGATGGGATATATAGATGATGATACCATGGAAGCCTTATCTGTGGCGGACAGAAGTCATACAAAAGTATCTGTAAGAAAAATACGGAAAGCGGTCCATGAAAGCATCTCGCCGTCTGTGTCCAGGAAATCAATGAAGTTTAAACTTGTTATGGCAGGCCTTGTTGTGTGCGTTGGAATTATTCCGGGATATGCCCTGGTCGGGGGACTTCATAAGTCATCTGCGGTTGATGACAGTAACAGAAACCTGATAGGAACGGAAATTACGGAAGATGGAGCTGTTATTTTTGATAAAAACGGTATAGCGGTGAGTCCGGAAGAATATAAGGGGATGACGGAGGAAGAAGTTCTGGCAGAAAGCGATAAAGCTAAAAGCGATTTAGTGACCGGGACTGAAACAGACTTTGAGCCATCATCTTATGTGGAAATAGCTCCGGAGAAAGAGAAGGAGGGAATGATATTTTTCCCTGAGATAATATTGGTAAATAACTCTGCCTGCATCCTTACAGGGGCTGAAGGCGAAGGCTGGTCCTTAAAAGAGGGTGATAAGATTACCCTTCAGTTTGAGAAAGAAGAGACAGAAAGAAATATCAGTCAGAATCTAATTTTAGGATATGTTCAGGACGGCATTTTGAAGAAGGGGGGATCCTTCGGACAAATGGAAGGAGAGTACAGCTTCAGGGCGGATAAAGAAGGGGAGTATTACTTTTATATAATGAGCGCAAGCTCGGATTATCTCACACTAAAAACCTGTAATTTGATAATCGGACAATAAGGAAATAAGTTCCTGCTGGGAGAACAGGATAAAGAACCAGATCAACAGGCATGCGTTGTACAAACGTACAATGGTGTGCCTGTATTTTTGTACAATAAGATGGTCAAATCTGCCAAAATATGGTATATAATTTATATAAAGTTACAACCAATATGAGAACAGGAGAATAAAAAATGAAACTTAGAGAAATCATTAAACTTCCGGAACTCTCTGGTTTCAGACTGATCTCCGGCGAGGGGGGTCTGGACAGAGAAGTTTCTGCCACAGAAATAATAGACTTTGAATTTGTCAAGGGGATAGACTTCACAAGGGAAGAGATGTTCTACGGCAACAGTCTGGGAATATCGAGCCTTATGTTTGCCAAGGATGAGCCGGAACTGCTCATTGACGCTGTTAGACAGATGTGTGACATGGGAATTGCATGTCTCTGCTACAAACCCATCTTCTTTAAGGAACTGCCTTCCGAGGTTATAAGTTTTTCTGAAGAGAACGATTTCCCCATATTCGAGATAACCGACGATGCCTTCTTCGAGGACATAGTAATGGCCGTCAAGAAGGAAGTGGGCATGGATATGACGGAGACGGAGATAGAGGATGCTTTGGAACAGATCATAAAGGACGAACTTGAAGAGGATGAAGTAAGGCGATTAAGAAGAAGGATAGCTCCGGGCCTTAAGAAACATATGCAGGCCATATGCTTCACCAATGAGGAGCTCTTCGGAAGAGAGGAACTCAAGAAGTATATGAAAAGGCTTGCTCTCAATGACAGATACTCAGAAAGAGTGGCTATAGTGAAGTTCGGGAAGGGCGGACTGATCTTCCTTTCGTGGAACGAGGAGGAGAAGCACCCCGAGGTGCTGCTGAAGGATATAGAAACGGCCCTTGGACTTCCTCTGGATAAGGCAACCCTCGGAATAAGCAAGGTTTCGGAAACGGAGAAGCTCTTCGGAAGGAGTTTAAGGGAAGCCTACTGGTCTGAAAGGGCGGCAGCCATAGAGAACTGCCATTCCAAGACCTGCGACGAACTGGGGGTATTCAGGCTTATCGCTCCCGGAATGAGCACGGGAAAGTTCGTGAAAGGCGCTGAAGATTTTCTTAAGCCTATACTGGAACCGCAGGGGATCATTACTGAAGATGACAGGGAGCATCTTCTTGAGACTGCCAGGGTATACGTCATGAACGGCTGCGACCTGAATATAGCAGCAGAAAAGCTCTTCTGCCACAAGAACACTGTGCGTTACAGGCTGAAGAGGCTTAATAAGATCCTGGATCCCAACTCCTCTGAAGATGATTTCAGGGAGACCCTGGCTCTGGCTGTAAAGATATTGCTTCTTAAGGGAAAATAAATGATTACGAGCCTTGCGGATAATATGAAATTTTGGTATTATCTAATTTGACAGGAAAAGATAAGGAGAGAATATATGTCAAATAAAATGAGAGCTAATCTTCTGCTCCTCCTGACAGCCTTTATCTGGGGTACAGCCTTCGTAGCCCAGAAGAGCGGAGGAGAGATCGGATCTTTTACATTCAACGGAATACGTACATTTATCGGCGGCCTGGTGCTGATTCCTTTTGTTCTTAAAGGGCATAAGGACAAGACACAGCCCCTGGTGAACAAGGCCGAATTGATCGGCGGAATGGTCTGCGGATTCTTCCTCTTCGTTGCTGCGTCCCTTCAGCAGTTCGGACTGGCATACACGACGGCAGGAAAGGCAGCCTTCATCACGACTCTTTATGTGGTATTCTGCCCCATATTATCTCTCATCGTTCATAAGAAGAAGACCCGTCCCCTGGTATGGCTCTGCGTAGGCCTTGACATCATCGGGCTCTATCTTCTCTGCATGACAGATGCATCTTTCTCCATTCAGATAGGTGATACTCTGGTTATCCTCTGCGCAGTAGCATTCGCAGCTCAGATGGTAGCAGTAGATGAATATGTACAGAGAATAGACGGCCTGAAATTAAGCTGCATCCAGTTCCTCTTCTCAGGACTTCTGGGCATCATCTGCATGTTCATCTTCGAGGGACCCGTAAGCGTTTCAAACATCATGACAGCCTGGTTCCCCATCCTCTATGCAGGCGTTATCAGCTGCGGCATCGGCTATACCCTTCAGGTGCTGGGCCAGCGTGAGGCAAGCCCTACCATCGCTGCACTCATACTCTGCCTTGAATCCGTATTCGGAGTTCTCGCAGGAGCAGTTCTCCTTCATGAGACCATGTCCATGAGAGAGATCCTGGGATGCGTCATCATGTTCGCTGCAGTAATAATTTCCAATTTACCCGAGAAAAAAACCCCTTCCGCAGAAGCTGCTGAAGGCGGAGATAAATAAGTAAATCTTAGCTGAGCCCTTGTAATACTGCAAGGGCCTTTGGCGTTCAGTTCAGATCA